>NZ_JACJDT010000089.1:0-4422 GCF_014163675.1 Pseudoalteromonas sp. SR44-5 | reverse complement strand
CTAGGTACAAAACCTAGATCCCGTTGCTGATAATAGGCTTTATCAACCAGTGGATTTTTTTGACATTTTTGTCTAAAAAACTCTTCTTTTATGCTTTTATCCCAATTTATCGCATCTAAGATACGGATCGGGGTTTGTAGGGCGATTAATCGATCTGATAACTCGCGAGTTTTAAGTAATAACGCCTTATCTATCATGCTTTAAGCTCACTGATGAATGAGCCTAGAGGATAGGCTAATTTAGCCCAAATATAAATAATTTAATTACTGTTTAACTTTAAATTGTACCTTCTAAACACTGGTCTTTCCTCAAGCGCTCTTCTATAACTAATGGACGCGTTAACGGTGATGTTAATTTCTCTAAAATATTAATATTTGAGCCGTTCCCTTCTGCTATCCAAATAATAATACTGTCACCAACAATCTCTCTATTGAGTTGATAATCTTTACCAGACTCTAGATCTACTTCAAACTTTACAAATGCATTTCTTTCGGCGGACGAAAAATCTCTACTGCCTATAGAAGCTTTAACCCATAGTATATGACGTCCCGCTTCATATTGTCTTGCAGTGACCCATTGAGATGGCGATTTACTATTACACATTAGATAAACATACTCCCGTTTTTTTCCTTGCTCAAACTGAAAATTCTTTAATCTAAAATGTCCTTCTCTAATATCCTTCTTAATTGGCAAACTTACACAAGCCACCAAAGAAATTAATAAAACTAATAACACCATTAAATTTAAATTTCTCATATCGGAACCTATTTCTAAACTTTGAGTTAACGAAAAAGCACTATACAGTAAGTATAGTGCTTGTTATCAAATGTTAATTTTATTTAGATTAATCACTAAAACATCATATTAAATACAACTTCAACTCGACGTGGAGATTGGAAGTATAAAGCACTGCCAAATTTTGCATTAGAGTTAAATGCTGCGTCCTCTTCTGCAAGTTCTTCATACGTAGTTACATTTGAAGCATCAAATAAGTTATAAACATTAAGAGCAACATATGCTGAATCAAACGCTGCAAAACTGCTTAAATCATATTTAACATTAGCATTAATGGTTGATGTCCAAGGCGTACGACCAAAGCTACCGCGCGAAAATTTAGTATCACCTACATAGTAAGTATCGCCATATTGATATTGAGATTGATCAGGTGCATACCCAGCACCTAACGCGTTACGTGGACGGCCTGAAGTAATATTTGCATTTACGCCAACTAATAAATTATCAGTAACAGAATAAGAACCAAATAGTTTTAATGCATGACGACGGTCATTAGGTAGATAACCATTAGCACCATCCATTAGATAAGGGTAATCCCAATCAGTTGTTAGGCCAGCATCATCTTGACCATTATCTGATTTAACATAACCTTCTGCGTTGCCGTAGCTTTGAGCCCATGTATAAGTTGCGTTAAACATCCACACACCATCCCATGCTCTTTCTAACATCAAGTCAACTGAGTTATAACTACGCTTAGCGTCTGGGTAACCTAATTGTTCAGCACTAAAGTTATAATCCTCAAGAGTTCCATCGCCATTATAATCATACTGGAATGATACGCTTTCGCCAGGATTAAATAGTAAGAAATGATTAGCTGCAGCCCCCTCTAAACCAATACTTTTAAATGCTTCAATCATACTACCATCATCAATAATACTTTGAACTTCACGACGTGTATACTTAACACCAAAAGACCAATCATCGTTTATCATACCTTGATACCCTAAGATAAGCTCATCTTGATACATTGGGGCTAAGCCACTATCGCGAACACTTACAGGACTTGGAGTCGTTCCATCTCCAATTACGTCAGTATCACCTAGTTTATCTCCTAAAACAGGAACACCGTCAGTACCTTCACTTTGTATTGTGTAGTAATCATGAGTATATAACTCTGCACCAGCTAAGCGAACATTAGTGTTTGAAGCAACAGGTAAAAAGTAACGTCCGGCATTAGCAAATACTTTGTGCTCGCCATCACCAAACAGATCATAAGCTAACCCTAAGCGCGGTGCAAATTGATTGTCTATTTTAACAAATGTATCACCACTTGCATTAAGATTTTCAAAGCTATCCCAACGGAAACCAATAGTTGCAGTTAGGCGGTCGGTTATATTCCAAGTATCTTCGATATAAAATGCTTCGTTATTGATGTCAAACTCACCGCCAACATTGTAATTACGTACACGAACATACCGGCCTGAATCTTGAATCTCATAACCATTTGGTAAAATCGCACCGGCATCATAACCAATATATCGGTAATAAATTCCACCAGAAAGCTCTACTTCACTAGTTGAAGTGTTTTTCTCTGCATCATAACCAAAACGTAACTGATGATCATCAGCTACTAGCCATTCAAAATCAATTCTATATTGCTTACGTTCGTCACTATTTGTTGATATTTGAAATGCTGAAGGATCCCAACAACCAAGATTTTGTCCATTTTGAGCATCAATGATTGCAGGACAATCTGCACCATCTGAACGGGTTGTATCATTAAATTCAACTTTACCCGCCATAGCAGACACTGAAAAATAATCCGTAATATTACCATTATAACGTATTGACCAACTAGTGCCTCCAGTTAATGAACTAGATGATGAAGTGTTTTCTGTATCTAAAACACCATTTTCATCCCTATCATATGTTGTCGAATTTTCAGTTGTTTCATCTTTGAAAATCCATCCCATCAAGGTATGGTCTTCATTGATGTTCCAGTCAAGACGGGCTAAATAATAAGGGTCGTCATCATTACGATTTAATAATGTTGTCCCACGAGTTTGGATGTCATCGTAATTTGTCTCTCTAAATTCATATAGACCATAGAAAAATAAAGTATCTTCAATTAACGCACCACTTGCAAAAAGATCTGTTTTTCTTGACTCTCTTGAATCACCACTATTATCGGTAATAATATCACCAATTCGGTTGGCACAATCTTCAACAACGTCACCATTTTCAGCTTTATAGCTACAATCATCAGCTAAATAATAAGAGTTTGGACGTTTCCCATAGAGCGAATCAAGATTTTGTGTATGCTGTAAACCAAAATGGAACTCGTTAGAGCCACTTTTTGTTACAGAGCTAACAACACCACCAGTAGAGCGTCCAAATTCAGCTGAGTAACCACCTGTTTTAATCTGGAAAGAGTCATAAGCCAAAAATGGAATAGTAGACCCGCCAACACCATTGCGGAAATTGGTCATATTAAGACCATTTACATAATAAACATTTTCAGCTTGAGAAGCACCGCCAAAACTACCTAATGAACTACCTTTAGCATCTGAAAACCGTGCATCACCTAAATTTACGCCGGGAGATAGCATTGCAACAGATGTAATATCTTGAGCAACAGGTAAGCGCGATAATTCATCTGCGGAAATATTAAATGATGCTTCTGAGTTTGTAACGTCAACACGTGCAATTCGGCTACCAGTCACAGAAATAACTTCGAAGTCACCTGCAACCATATTAATTTCAAGAGACGAAGACTTACCAATTGCAATATTTACATCATTTAACACAGATGTCTGATAGCCATCTTTTTCTATTTTAATATCATAATTACCGATTGGAATTGAACCTAAGTTAAATTGCCCCTTAGAATCTACAATCAACTGTTTAACATAACCATTTTCTTTGTTAGAAATAGTAACAGTTGCCCCAGCAATAGGCGCTGAACTTGATTGTTGAGTTACAACCCCTTTAATCGCACCATCAACGTTTCCTGCTAATGCAGTTGCACTGTAAAAAGTTAATGAAGAGCAAATTGCTGCGCAAACTGCAGCTTTTTTAAATAATTTGTTCACTTGTATCATTATTGAATCCCTAAATGTTATTATTTATATACCCCATTAATAATTGGGGTATATATATTTAACATTTACAAAACAAAACAACAATAAAAAAAACAATAAAAACAGTAAAAAGTTAAATTAATGTCAACCACAAAATAAATTAACAAACCGTACACAACCTCATGTTCATTGTTATTTTGTAAATTAAAACGCGAGGGTTAACCTACAATAAAAACAACATACTTACATGTTAATGTTATCTTTAATGATAAAACTCAGTAGCATACATTGAGGCATATATAGAGATAGCGTTACAAACCTTAATTTCCTAAAAGAGGTGTATTTTGCATAGCTATTGTGAATAGAAACAATAAAACAACACCAACTGCAAAAAAATTTTAAGTTTAATTAGAATTTAACATAATAAGCAATGAAGTTTAACGTTAATAATACATAAGAAAGGTGTTAAAACATACTCAACGCTGTTTTGTACTCGCTGCACATTTTACTCATATATTGAGCGATAGGATTGAGTTGCCCAAGCTGGCTAATGATATTACGGTTTAGATCAGAAAATGCTTGGCGTAGCTCGCTAGGTACAAAACCT
>NZ_JACJDT010000088.1:0-4447 GCF_014163675.1 Pseudoalteromonas sp. SR44-5 | reverse complement strand
GTTCTAGGTTCTAGGTTCTAGGTTCTAGGTTCTAGGTTCTACAAAGCTAAACTTTTACCTTGAACCTTTCAACTTTAATCTTACTTCCAGCTTTTCATCTTGTGCCCTTTTACAGCATAGAAAAGAATGAATAAATAACAAGGTAACATTACGATATAAGCGCCCTGCTGGGCCGCGGCAGAATCCACACCACCACTTGCTAGACCCCAAAATAGAGGACCAAATGCCCCACCGGCGATGCCCATTACAAGCAGGCCAGAACCAACACTGGTTAATTTACCTAACCCAGACAACGCTAACGGCCATACCGCAGGCCATACAATAGCATTAGCAAATCCTAACACAGCTATCATCAATAGTGTATCTGGTAATTGCACTTCTAAACCAAGCGCTGTTGCGATCACAACTGAACTAGTATCGCTAAATACCACGGCAAGTGTTAATACACAGCCTAAAATTGCAGACACACTTAGCGCTGCTTGCTGCGAAATAACACGCGGAATAAGCACAATACCAACTATATAACCTAACACCATGCAGCTCATTGTATAAGAGGTCATGACACTATATTTTTCAATACCTAGCGACAATGCAAAAGTACCAATGGTATCGCCTGCAATCACCTCCACGGCTACATAAACGAATAATGCAACCACACCTAATGCTAGGCTTGGGTGAGAAAGTGCTTCTTTTACTTGTCCTTTAGCACCTTGCTCCTCATCATCAATAAGCTCTGGTAATGGCATTTTTGTCACTGCAAATGCCAATGCACCAATAAATAGCGCTAACCCTAAATAAGGATAAATTAAACTATTTGCCATTGAATCAATTTCAGCTTGTGATAAATCTTTACCAACAAGGCCAGTAAAATCGCTTAGAATTAACGCTGTAAATACGATTGGCGCAATTACGCCAGCGCCTTTATTCAATATCCCCATGATGCTGACACGTGCTGCGGCCGATTCCTCAGGCCCAATCCGAACAACATACGGGTTAACTGCAGTTTGCAACAAGGTTTGCCCTGCCCCCATAACCAACTGCGCAAATAAAAACAGCACAAATACTTGAGTTTTTGCAGCTGGAATAAATAATAAACCTGCCACCATCATGGTTGCCATACCGAGTGCCATGCCATTTTTATAACCGACTTTACGAATGATCATCGCCGACGGTACAGCAGTAAACGTCACCGCTATATAAAACGAGAATAAAATCAGTGAGGCTTGAAATGGACTCAGCTGTAATACTTGTTTTAAGTATGGCATTAGTGAACCATTTAACCAGGTTGCAAAACCTAGGATAAAAAATAAAGTGGCAACAATGGCCATGGGTATAAAATTACTTTGTTTATTTATTTTTGACACTGTGGCTTCCATAAAACTTCTTCTTGTTGCGAGCTATCGTTATAATTATTTATTGCAATTAAGTTCAAAAAACTTAAATCGACGATTAGCGTTGCTGTATTTTATAACACCTTGGCGACATTTAAATGACAATGTCGAAACAAAAATGACAGCGCTGCCATAAAACTTTACGTTAATTACAGCCATATTACTAGTAACAATTTATTTTACAACGACACAAAAAAGGGCCTTTATGGCCCTTTCAAAACGTAATTAGTTACTAATATATTAATTTATATGAGTAATTCTGCTTTTTAGTTTGCTATCTAAGCTACTACGTAATGCTACAGACTGCTGTTCAGAAACACTGATCGGAGCTGTATATTGCTGCCAACTCGCGCCATTATCTAAACTATACTCGGTATTTAAATATGTAAATGGCGTATTAACCTCAAGCTGACCATTGTTAATCACGCCACCGGGTACCGGCAAATGTAAAGTTATGCCTGCATTGGCCAATTTATTAAGCTCTTTCAAACCAACTGCAGCAGAGAATTGTGCCCAGTCTTTTTCTTGGCTTTTACGATCAACCTGCTCGCCTTCCCATGGTGCTTTATGCCATGCACGCTCAGCGACAGACAGAATACGCGGGAATATCATTGCCAATACTTGCTCTTCGGTTCGAATAGTTTCAGACCAAACTTGTCCTTGCATACCTAAGATGTTTTCTGGCTTTTCTAATTTTGGTAGTGGACGACCAACTAAAGCTTCAAGGTTATCTATCGGCTCCCGTGTTCGGGTGTAATCTGCATTTGCATACACATCGTCTGGCATATAATTAAATGCTTTTTTAGTATCGGTATAGCGAGTTGCCCAATAATACCCACGTTCTTCTGGGTGAGCTTCATAAGGATGGTCAAAGTATAAGTGTGTACCATGCGATAGAATCACTTGGTAGCCAGCATTGGCAAGGCGATAAGCTCTGTCTGCAACACCCCACTCCCAAATATTGTCCCAGACGTTTGCTGTAAAGGTTTTGTTTGGAAACTCGTCGCGCTTAAATGGGTTTGTTTGGTCATACATTAAACCATCTTCCCATGCGCCAGGCGAAATCCCGCGTTTTTCAAGTAACTTGGCCACACGTTGTGTAAAGTAAGGTTTAAGATCTGCGGCACCGGCAACACCATTATTTGGATCGGCAAACATTGCTTGGCATATTGGCGAGCCAACCCATGAACCGGCCCCTACTTCATCACCACCAAAGTGCAAGTTAGTCAATTGCACACCGGCTTCGCGGTACATTTGTTGTAATTCGTAGGTAACCTTATCTAAAAAAGCATAGGTTGAATCCATGCATACGTTCATCGAGTTATCTTTGTAGTTTTGCACCGTCATATAAACCGAGGTGTCTTTTGGATCACTCAATAAATACTGGGTTGCAGCACTGATATCGACTTGCTGCGTTTCTTTCCCCGCATTCTTTTTATTAACAAGCTTATTTTTGGCTACTCGTTGCGCCTCATCGGCAAGCTTATGATAACGTGCTTCCATTGCTTTAATTGATGCGCGAGCATGCCCCGGCCCTTCAATTTCTGGAATAATCTGAATATGGCGATCTTTAGCAAACTTTAATAATTCAACAAATTCACTACGAGTTAAGTAACCGTTACCTGAGCCGGATTTAAATGGTCCGGTGCCTAACTGGGTTAATAAACATTCTCTTTCTTCAAGGTCAAAACAGCGATAACCACCAATATCAGTTAACTCTGGTAATCCTGGAATTTCTAAGCGCCAACCTTCATCTTCGGAAAAGTGCCAATGTAGTTTATTCATTTTATAACGCGCCATTTGCTCAACCAATTTGAACATAGCGTCTTTACCGTGATAATTACGGCCATTATCATAGTGCATGCCACGCCAGCCATAGCGTGGGCTGTCTTCAATCTCAAGTTGTGGAATGTCTACAGTCCCTTGGCTATTTGCTGGGAGTAGATTAAGTAAGCTCTGCATGGCATAGAATACACCGGCATTATCACTACCAACAATTTCAATACGATCGTCATCTATTTCAAGAGTGTAACTTTCTGATTTACCATCGGCCAACTGTGGATTTACTTTTAAGCTGATCAGTTTTTCTTTTGCTAGTTTGATGTGATCTGGCTGGGCTTTTAAGGTCAGGCCATAGTCATCTTGCAAATCTTGCATAAACACCATGACTTCGTTCTTTAACTGACCTTGGAAAGTGATCTGCCAGCTGCTATCAAGTGTCGCAGTGCCGCGATTAAACTCTACTTTTTGTGGCTTTGGAATGATCCGCTTTAATGCGTCTTGTTGCGATACTTGACTTGTCGTTTGTTGATTACGCTCAAAACGCACTTGTGGGGTGACTAATACCGTTAAATCTTTTGGCTCGTTATAACGGCGCAGTTGATTTTCACGCTCAAACGGTGCAACAAACTGGGTCATATCTTCACTGTCAGTATTTGCAAAAATAGCCGGTTTATTATCACCAGAGACAAAAAAAGCACGTGGCATAAAGTCAGAATAAGCAACCACCCAAACTTGAGCGTCAAACTCAAGTACTAAGCTTTTACCTGAAGCTAACCCTGTAAAGTTTTTAGTTGGGGTAATGCGGTGTAAATCGCCATTTACGTGTTCAATATTTAAACCCGCAACTAGCTCAGTACTGATCTTACGAACTGAGTGAATATACAACTGCCAGTCACTTTCACCTGCAGGAAGTGCAATATCAGATTGGTTGTTTAGTGTAATTGTTCCTAAAAAACCAGCGGCTTTATTATGAAAGTTATCAACCACAGCAAATGTCAGGGTGGTTTCTTTGGCAAAGTTATTCACATCATTTTGCGAAAACTGCGCCTGCGCCATTAATGGCATTATCGCGATCAAACTTGCTAAAGTTCGCTTTTTAAAATCCATTGCTCTCTCCTCGTTGTATACCCTAAGACTACGCATTTCCCCCCACGTAATCTGTTATTTATTATTATTTATTCACCTCCATCATATAAAAGATAAAATGACAGCGCTATCATTAATTGAAAGAATAGGGAATAAGCGGTAAGCGGTAAGCGGTAAGCGGTAAGCGG
>NZ_JACJDT010000087.1:0-2942 GCF_014163675.1 Pseudoalteromonas sp. SR44-5 | reverse complement strand
AAGACCCGTTTGGGTTGTATGGTTAAGTGACTAAGCGTACACGGTGGATGCCTTGGCAGTTGGAGGCGATGAAGGACGTATTAACTTGCGATAAGCCTAGTCAAGCTAGTAAAAAGCACTTGAGACTAGGATTTCCGAATGGGGAAACCCACCTGCTTGCAGGTATCGTTAACTGAATACATAGGTTAACGAGGCGAACGCGGAGAACTGAAACATCTAAGTACCCGTAGGAAAAGAAATCAACCGAGATTCCGAAAGTAGCGGCGAGCGAAATCGGAACAGCCCTTAAGCTTAATTGGTGTTAATGGAAGGCTCTGGAAAGTGCCACGATACAGGGTGATAGTCCCGTACATGAAAATCCCTTTTAAGTGAAATCGAGTAGGTCGGAGCACGTGAAACTTTGACTGAATATAGGTGGACCATCATCTAAGGCTAAATACTCCCAACTGACCGATAGTGAACCAGTACCGTGAGGGAAAGGCGAAAAGAACCCCTGTGAGGGGAGTGAAATAGAACCTGAAACCGTGTACGTACAAGCAGTAGGAGCCCACTTGTTGGGTGACTGCGTACCTTTTGTATAATGGGTCAGCGACTTATATTTTGTAGCGAGGTTAACCGAATAGGGTAGCCGTAGGGAAACCGAGTCTTAACTGGGCGATTAGTTGCAAGGTATAGACCCGAAACCCGGTGATCTAGCCATGGGCAGGTTGAAGGTTGAGTAACATCAACTGGAGGACCGAACCCACTAACGTTGAAAAGTTAGGGGATGACCTGTGGCTAGGAGTGAAAGGCTAATCAAACCGGGAGATAGCTGGTTCTCCCCGAAATCTATTTAGGTAGAGCCTCGGACGAATACTTACGGGGGTAGAGCACTGTTAAGGCTAGGGGGTCATCCCGACTTACCAACCCTTTGCAAACTCCGAATACCGTAAAGTAATATCCGGGAGACACACGGCGGGTGCTAACGTCCGTCGTGAAGAGGGAAACAACCCAGACCGCCAGCTAAGGTCCCAAAGTCATAGTTAAGTGGGAAACGATGTGGAAAGGCCCAGACAGCCAGGAGGTTGGCTTAGAAGCAGCCATCCTTTAAAGAAAGCGTAATAGCTCACTGGTCGAGTCGGTCTGCGCGGAAGATGTAACGGGGCTAAACTATGCACCGAAGCTGCGGATTCAGAATTTATTCTGAGTGGTAGGGGAGCGTTCTGTAAGCGGTTGAAGGTGTACCGGGAGGTATGCTGGACGTATCAGAAGTGCGAATGCTGACATGAGTAACGATAATGCGGGTGAAAAACCCGCACGCCGGAAGACCAAGGGTTCCTATCCCATGTTAATCAGGGTAGGGTAAGTCGACCCCTAAGGCGAGGCCGAAAGGCGTAGTCGATGGGAAACGGATTAATATTTCCGTACTTGGTATAATTGCGATGGGGGGACGGAGCAGGCTAAGCAAGCATGGCGTTGGTAGTCCATGTGAAAGTGAGTAGGCTAGCGACTTAGGTAAATCCGGGTTGCTGTTAGGCTGAGACACGAGACGAGTCACTAAGGTGATGAAGTTGCTGATGCCATACTTCCAGGAAAAGCCTCTAAGCTTCAGATTATACCGAATCGTACCCCAAACCGACACAGGTGGTCAGGTAGAGAATACTAAGGCGCTTGAGAGAACTCGGGTGAAGGAACTAGGCAAAATCGTACCGTAACTTCGGGAGAAGGTACGCTCCGATTGGTGATGGGACTTGCTCCCTAAGCTGATTGGAGCCGCAGTGACCAGGTGGCTGGGACTGTTTATTAAAAACACAGCACTGTGCAAAATCGCAAGATGACGTATACGGTGTGACACCTGCCCGGTGCCGGAAGGTTAATTGATGGGGTTATCTTCGGAGAAGCTCTTGATCGAAGCCCCGGTAAACGGCGGCCGTAACTATAACGGTCCTAAGGTAGCGAAATTCCTTGTCGGGTAAGTTCCGACCTGCACGAATGGTGTAACCATGGCCACGCTGTCTCCACCCGAGACTCAGTGAAATTGAAATCGCAGTGAAGATGCTGTGTACCCGCGGCTAGACGGAAAGACCCCGTGAACCTTTACTACAGCTTGGCACTGAACATTGAACCTACATGTGTAGGATAGGTGGGAGACTTAGAAGATGAGACGCTAGTTTTGTTGGAGTCGTCCTTGAAATACCACCCTTGTAGTTTTGATGTTCTAACGTTGGCCCCTGAATCGGGGTTACGGACAGTGCCTGGTGGGTAGTTTGACTGGGGCGGTCTCCTCCCAAAGAGTAACGGAGGAGCACGAAGGTTGGCTAAGTACGGTCGGACATCGTACGGTTAGTGTAATGGTAGAAGCCAGCTTAACTGCGAGACAGACACGTCGAGCAGGTACGAAAGTAGGTCATAGTGATCCGGTGGTTCTGAATGGAAGGGCCATCGCTCAACGGATAAAAGGTACTCCGGGGATAACAGGCTGATACCGCCCAAGAGTTCATATCGACGGCGGTGTTTGGCACCTCGATGTCGGCTCATCACATCCTGGGGCTGAAGTCGGTCCCAAGGGTATGGCTGTTCGCCATTTAAAGTGGTACGCGAGCTGGGTTTAGAACGTCGTGAGACAGTTCGGTCCCTATCTGCCGTGGGCGTTTGAGAATTGAGAGGGGTTGCTCCTAGTACGAGAGGACCGGAGTGAACGAACCGCTGGTGTTCGGGTTGTCATGCCAATGGCATTGCCCGGTAGCTACGTTCGGAACTGATAAGCGCTGAAAGCATCTAAGCGCGAAGCAGGCCTCGAGATGAGTTCTCACTAGAGCTATAAGCTCTCTGAAGGGCCGTTGAAGACTACAACGTTGATAGGCAAGATGTGGAAGCATAGTGATATGTTAAGCTAACTTGTACTAATTACCCGTGAGGCTTAACCATACAACGCCAAACGCGTTTTATGTGATAGTTGATAG
>NZ_JACJDT010000086.1:0-5190 GCF_014163675.1 Pseudoalteromonas sp. SR44-5 | reverse complement strand
TAGAACCTAGAACCTAGAACCTAGAACCTAGAACCTAGAACCTAAGTTCTTATACTCCCCTTGATTTTCTTTTATCCACCTCCATATCTCCATAGTTAATATAATTTTATAGTCTTAATTAAAGTTATGTTTACGGCTTATTTTAAATTTTCTTGCAGAAAACTGATATCTTAACTACGCGATGGTTTGATGTTTCGCAGAGTCTGGTATAGTAGCGCACGTATTGAACGCTGTATTTCACAACGTTTCTCGAAATTGCTAATTAATATGTGCTCGTGTGAGTAATCTATTAATTAGTAATTATAAAAATGGGTTAGCTGATACTCGGCTAGCAAAGAACACATTGTAACGGTTTTATCATGATATCTAATTTATTTACCAAGATTTTTGGTAGTCGCAATGACCGCACTATTAAAAATTTAAGAAAGACGGTCGCGCTGATCAACGCGCTTGAAACGCAACTTGAAGCGCTTTCAGACGAAGATTTAAAAGCCAAAACAGCAGAGTTTAGAGAGCGTTACGATAACGGACAAGGTCTTGATGACATTCTACCAGAAGCATTTGCTGTGGTACGTGAAGCATCAAAACGTGTAAATGGTATGCGTCACTTTGACGTACAGTTGCTAGGTGGTATGGTTTTACACCAAGGCCGCATCGCAGAAATGCGTACTGGTGAGGGTAAAACCCTTACCGCAAGTTTACCAGCATACTTACGTGGTATTACAGGTAAAGGTGTTCACGTAATTACTGTGAATGACTACCTTGCCAAGCGCGATGCTGAAACTAACCGCCCATTATTTGAATTTTTAGGTTTAACTGTTGGCTGTAACGTACCGGGTATGATGCCGCAACAGAAAAAAGAAGCCTACGCCGCTGATATTACCTACGGTACTAATAACGAATTTGGTTTCGATTACCTGCGTGACAATATGGCGTTTAGCATTAACGAACGCGTACAACGTCCACTTTACTATGCGGTAGTCGATGAAGTTGACTCGATCTTAATTGATGAAGCCCGTACTCCACTGATTATTTCCGGCCCCGCTGAAGACAGTTCGCAGCTGTATGCTGAAATTAATACCATAGTTCCGCTTCTTGAGTTACAAGAGAAAGAAGACGAAGAAGGTATTGAAGGCGATGGCGATTTCACTATTGATGAAAAAGCCAAGCAAGTTCATTTAACTGAACGTGGTCAAATCAAAGTTGAAGAATTACTGATTGAACGTGGTTTGATAGCTGAGGGCGACTCGCTTTATTCTGCTGCGAGTATTACCCTGCTTAGCCATATTTATGCGGCATTACGTGCTCATAAGCTGTATCAAAAAGACATTGATTACGTTGTAAAAGAAAACGAAGTAATCATTGTTGATGAACACACTGGCCGTACAATGGAAGGGCGTCGTTGGTCTGAAGGTTTACATCAAGCTGTTGAAGCAAAAGAAAATGTAAAAATTCAAAACGAAAACCAAACGTTAGCGTCAATTACATTCCAAAACTACTTCCGTATTTACGATACCCTTGCAGGTATGACTGGTACTGCCGACACTGAAGCATTTGAGTTTCAGTCAATCTATGGTCTAGATACTGTTGTTATGCCAACTAATAAGCCGATGATCCGTGAAGATCGCGCTGATTTAGTTTACTTAACGCAAGAAGAAAAATACGAAGCCATTCTAATCGATATTAAAGATTGCCAAGAGCGCGGCCAGCCAGTATTGGTGGGTACGATTTCAATCGAAAGCTCTGAGTATTTATCGCAATTTTTACGTAAAGAAAAAATCAAGCACAACGTACTTAATGCTAAATTCCATGCCCAAGAAGCAGACATCGTTGCCGATGCTGGTTTACCAGGCACAGTAACAATCGCAACTAACATGGCCGGTCGTGGTACTGATATCGTGTTAGGCGGTAACTGGAATAGCGAAGTTGAAAAACTTGAAAACCCAACTGATGAGCAAATCAAAGCGATTAAAGAAGCGTGGCAAATTCGCCATGATGCAGTAATTGCTGCTGGTGGTTTACATATCATTGGTACTGAGCGTCACGAATCACGCCGTATCGATAACCAGTTACGTGGTCGTTCGGGTCGTCAAGGTGATGCCGGTTCAAGCCGTTTTTACCTATCGATGGATGACGCATTAATGCGTATCTTCGCTGGTGAACGCATGACTAATATGATGCGTAAACTAGGTATGCAACGTGGCGAAGCGATTGAGCATCCATGGGTTAACCGTGCCATTGAAAACGCGCAACGTAAAGTTGAAGCACGTAACTTTGATGTGCGTAAACAATTGCTTGAATACGATGATGTAGCAAATGACCAACGTCGTGTTGTTTATTCACAACGTAATGAGTTGCTTGAAGAAGGCGATATTTCAGAGACGATCACGGTTATTCGTGGCGACGTATTGGGTAACACTATTGACCAATACATTGCACCGCAAAGTCTAGCTGAAATGTGGGATATTCCGGGCCTTGAAGAGCGCTTAAAACAAGACTTCTTAATTGAGTTACCGATTACACAATGGTTAGCTGACGATAACAAACTTTACGAAGAAAAGTTACGTGAGCGTATTGAAGAGTCAGTTGAGCAAGCTTACAAACAGAAAGAGCAACAAGTTGGTGATTCTGTACTTCGTCAGTTTGAGAAAGCAATTATGCTACAAAGCCTGGATCAACATTGGAAAGATCACCTTGCTGCGATGGATCACCTTCGCCAAGGTATTCATTTACGTGGCTACGCGCAAAAGAATCCTAAGCAAGAGTACAAGCGTGAGTCGTTTGAATTGTTCTCTGAAATGCTTGAGAACCTGAAAATTGATGTCGTTAGTATTTTAAGTAAAGTACAAGTACGTGCTGAAGAAGATGTTGAAAAAATCGAAGAGCAACACCGCCAAAGTGAAAATGCTCCTCGCGAATATCAACATGAAGAAGTTGAGCACGTAGGCGGTGAAGCACCTCAAGGTGCAGTCGTAACATCACGCGCAGAGCCAAAAGTTGGCCGCAACGAACCTTGCCCGTGTGGCTCGGGTCAAAAGTTCAAACAGTGTTGTGGTAAGTTAAAATAACCAAATGTTATAATTAACAATTAAAAAGCGACGCCTGCGTCGCTTTTTTTGTTTGTAAGATTAAATATCAGGCGAGTAGCTTGCCACCGCGTTTTAAATGTGGTGTTTGTGCGTCAGCAAGCTCAACGCCTACGGTGTTAAATTTTATCTCGGTGTTAAATCACTTGTAGGCGAGTGGCTTGCCACCGCGATATTCAATATTGTATCGGTGTTTGTGCGTCAGCAAGCTCAACGCCTACGGGTGTTGCATTTTACTCTGGTGTTTAATTAATTGCTTGTACGCGGCTTTATGCCGCGCGGTTTTAATAAAGGTATTACGATGAATAAAAAAATTGTGCATGTAGCGGTGGGGGTTATCAAAGCAGATAACACACTATTTATCTGTAAGCGCCCTGACGATAAACATCAAGGTGGTTTGTGGGAGTTTCCGGGCGGCAAAGTAGAAGCTGGCGAAAGCGTATTCGAAGCACTAAAGCGCGAACTTCAAGAAGAAGTAGGTTTAACAATTAATAGTTCAAGCGAGCTGATGGTTATTGAGCATGATTATGGCGATAAATGTGTAAAACTCGACGTGCATTTAGTCACTGATTTTAGCGGCCAAGCCCATGGCGCAGAAGGTCAGCAAAGTGCATGGGTCGCGATTGATAAGTTAGACGATTACAATTTTCCTGCCGCCAACGTAGAGATTATCGAAAAAATAAAAGTGGATGTTTAAATTTAAGTTGGCGAGTGGCTTGCCACCGCGTTTTAAATGTGGTGTTTGTGCGTCAGCAAGCTCAACGCCTACGGGTGTTAAATTTTACTCTGGTGTCTAATTAATTACTTGTAGGCGAGTGGCTTGCCACCGCGTTTTAAATGTAGTGTTTGTGCGTCAGCAAGCTTAACGCTATGGTGTTAAATTGTATTCTGGTGTTTAATTAATTGCTTGTAGGCGAGTGGCTTGCCACCGCGTTTTAAAATGTGTTGTGGTGTTTTGCGTCAGCAAGCTTAACGCCTACGGGTGTTAAAGTTTACTCTGGTGTTTAATTAATTACTTGTAGGCGAGTGGCTTGCCACCGCGTTTTAAAATGTGTTGTGGTGTTTTGCGTCAGCAAGCTTAACGCCTACGGGTGTTAAATTTTACTCTGGTGTCTAATTAATTACTTGTAGGCGAGTGGCTTGCCACCGCGTTTTAAATGTAGTGTTTGTGCGTCAGCAAGCTTAACGCCTACGGTGTTAAATTGTATTCTGGTGTTTAATTAATTGCTTGCCACCGCGTTTTAAAATTCCGTGTTTGTTTATTAATAAAGCTCAATCTCTACTGGAGGGATCTCGATTAATTGCTATATTTACTTGTAGTTAATTGAGGGAAAGTAATGGTTGATACAAGTAAGCGGACTAAAGGGCGATGCTCGATAATTAATCATTATTACTCAGTTACAATTTGTACTGAAAATAGAATGCAGCTTTTTTGTGATTTTGATAGTAGCTGTTTAATTATGAGGGAGTTACATTTTTTTTCGCATTCGGGAAACCTTAAGACAATTTGTTTTTCATTAATGCCTGATCACTTGCATTGGCTATTTCAGCTTAGAGATACTGATGATTTATCCAAAGTTATTGGTCAATTTAAAAGTATTACTACGATTAAATTGAACCGTTATTTACTTTCTAGCGGAAAAATTTGGCAAGCTAACTTTTATGATCACAAGCTTAGATCTGATGAAGATTTACTTAACCAAGCTAGATATATAGTTGCAAACCCGCTCAGGGCTGGCTTAGTTAAAAGTGTGGGTGATTATCCATTTTGGAATTGTGTATATTTAAACTAATCCCAGTACATCTAATCTACTCTTTCGTAATATGCCACCGCGTTTCAAAATGTGGCGTGGTATTTTGCGTCAGCAAGCTCAACGCCTACGGTGTTAAATTTTACTCTGGTGTTTAATTAATTACTTGTAGGCGAGTGGCTTGCCACCGCGTTTCAAAATGTGGCGTGGTGTTTTTGCGTCAGCAAGTGCGTATTCTCATGACTTTGATCACCGATTCTCATCAGCTTTGATCACTTGATTTATCATTTTGTAGAGCCGTTTTTAAATTAGCTTAACTGATCACATCAGTCAATTTATTTAACTGTTTTCGT
>NZ_JACJDT010000085.1:0-5647 GCF_014163675.1 Pseudoalteromonas sp. SR44-5 | reverse complement strand
TTTACGTTTATTTCGTAAGTTCAGCAGAGCTAATTTAGATCTGCACAATTTAACTGGTGTTGTGTTACTACCATTTACTCTTGTTATAACTTTGTCAGGGTTGATTATTGTACAACAAGTCTATTTTCCTCAATTAATTAGTCGCGTTTATCAGCAAGCTATTAGTGTTGAGAATAGTAATAAGGTCGCGAATGAAAAAGATGCTCAGCGTTTATTTTCAGCAAAGGTGCTAGGTCATATTCGTGAGTCTGCCAGCGGAGAAAAAGGCCATTTTGCCTCCATTGAACAGATGATTTCAGAGGCTGAATCAGATTGGGGTAAAGGAGGTGTTTATTTAGTACGAGTAAATCATCCTGGTGATACTAATAGCTCTGTTGTGTTTAGAAGACATAGCGATGATTCGGTTACAAAAAGTAATGATCATAAGCGTTTTAATACTATGACAGGAGAGCCAAAAGGGTCATTTACTGGCTCGCAAGCTGTTGGCATTTGGAACTTTATAAGTGGCATGCACTATATCCAATTTGATCATTGGCCACTTCGTTGGTTGTATTTTTTTGCTGGTTTAGGTAGCTGTTTATTAATTGCTACGGGCTTAGTGCATTGGACCACCGCGAGTAATAAAAATAACCTAAACCCTCCTCTCAATGTCGCTCTAATGAATGCACATAATATTGCGGTTATAACCGGCATTATTGCTGCAACAGGTGTGTTTTTACTTACTAACAGAGTAAGGGATATATCCCCATATTTGGATGCTGTTATGGGAGATAAAGCTGAAATATATGCATTTTTCAGCGTTTGGTTACTTAGCTTGTTGCATGCTTTGCTAAGTGTTTTACAAGATAGATCATATGGATACTTAAGGGCTTGGACACAGCAATGTGGATTTATTGCTGTTGTTGCTGTTTTTGCCGTTATTTTAAACTGGGTGGGAACAGGGGATGGCCTTATTAAAACAGTGTTTACAGATACTTACTGGCCTGTAGCGGCTACAGACTTGGTGCTACTAATCTCGGCTGCCAGTGCTTTTTGGACTAGCGTAAAGTTACGAGCTCATTATCAAGAGAGGTTTTGAAGAATTTTATGATGCACATCGGATTAATCGCGTCGTTTGTCTGTGCCTATGTTGGTTTTAGTTGTTGGGCTATTAGTCAAACTCAGCATTGGCGTACTGTTATTGGTGGACCCTTTCCAAATCAAGGTACGGTCAGAGCACAGCGTTTTATTGGAATTTTTATGGTGGCATTGTCATTAATTTTAGCGGTGTTTAATGATGGCTTTAGTTTTGGCGCGTTGGTATGGGTTTTAATATTAAGTTTGGCGGCGACTTTAGTCGCATTTTCTTTGGTGTGGTGCCCACGTTTATTGGGCTATATCAACAAAGTTATATCGTACTTTTATTTTGATAACACAGTGGAAAAAACCAATAAACCGTAATGTTATTTTTATTTTTAGGTGAAAAAAATGGTCGTAAAAGGCTCAGTGTTAACTGATCTAAATAATCGCGTTAATCACACTATGGCTGTTTATAAATGGCTTTATAGTATCAGTATGGTGGTGCATTCAATTGTTATTTGCTTGCTTTGTTATATTAGCAGCTCGCAGCTTGTCAATATTACGGGGGCAGTACTTTTTCATTTAGGTATGGTGTGGACTGATGCTGTTGTTGTTGCAAGTATGACAGGCTTTATCTACTTACCGGTTATTTTAATGTGGGCTTTTTCTCGCGGAAATACGTTATTAACCTGGGTAAATGTGATCGGCTTTACGGGTATAACCTTTGTTGCAGCTTGGTTAGCTGGGGCGTTGGTATGAAAACCGGGTTTAGATTTAACATGAGTGTCTTGCATACTTGGGCTGGGTTGCTGTTAAGTGGTTTACTGTTTGCTATTTTTTGGACCGGCACGCTATCAGTATTCGATAAAGAAATAGATCGCTGGATGATGCCGCAAACGCGAATTAATATGGATACAGCACCTAAATTATCCGTTGATCGCGATATTGTTCCTCTACTCAATACTCTCTCTGAGGGAGCTACGGCATGGAGTATCGTACTACCTTCTGAGCGCAAGCCCTTTTTAGCGTTGGGTTATGATACCAAAGAGTCACATATAGCTAAGCGAAATAGTTTTCACCCTGTGACGTTAGAGCAGCTTCCTGCATCGAATACGCGAGGTGCAAGTCGCTTTATTTATCCATTTCACCATAATCTTACGTTACGCAAAGGCAATATTGGTGCTTGGCTGGTGGGTATTGCAAGCATTGGCATGTTGTGCCTTTTAGTCTCAGGAATAGTGATACATCGTAGATTATTTACTGATTTCTTTTCCTTTAGAGTGTGGCGTAGTTTTAGCCGAGGTAACCTTGATGCGCATAACCTAACCGGCGTTGTACTATTACCTTTCACCTTAGTTATTACTTTGTCAGGATTAATGATTGCGCACTTAATTTATTTTCCTAAAGCGCCCGATGCCGTATATGAGCAAATGCACCCTCAAGCAGTACATACTCAGAAAACTCCAGCTAAGGAAATTACGCGCTCACGCCAAAAAATCGATAGTAAAAGTAAAGCTCCTAAAGCCAAAGAAGGCGCAGGTAATTCGCCTGCAAGGCGGCGTTTTATTGGTGAGTCACAAGGGCGAGTTACCCCTAAAGCGTCCGGCGAATTTGCAACGATAACATCTATAGACCCTTTAATTACTGCCACTGAGGAAGAGCTGGGGCATGGTGCTGTTTATATGGTGCGGGTAAGTAATCCTGCGGATGCAGAAGGTGTGATTGCGCTTCGCTTAAGTGGTGACAAAAGTGTGGCACAAAATATGGATAACCGACGGTTCTCTGTTGCAACAGGTGCAGAGCTCGAGCACTTCGAGTCGTCTTCCGTTACTAATGTGTTTAATTTTTTAGCGGGTATGCATTATGTGCAGTTTGATCATTGGCCATTACGCTGGTTTTACTTTGTTGCAGGGCTTGGGGGATGTGTTTTGATAGCCACTGGACTATTACATTGGACACAGGCACGCAATCAAAAACATGACGGCACACGTTTTAGCATCTCTTTTATGAATGTACATAACCTGAGCGCAGTTATGGGCATTATTATCGCAACGGGGGCTTTTTTAGTAGCTAATCGACTATTTAATAACTCAGTGCAATTTGCAGGTGTTTTAGTCCGTGACCTTGAAGTATATGTGTTTTTTAGTGTGTGGATGTGTTGTTTATTTCATGGCGTGATCAGAGTGCTCATAAATAAGCGCAGTGGTTATATCAAGGCATGGACTGAGCAATGTTGGGCAGTAGCTTTTATTGCCATTGCAGCGGTTTTATTGAACTGGCTCACCACCGGAGACCACATAATTAAAACTTTATTTACAGATGCTTACTGGCCAGTTGCAACAATTGACTTGTTGCTAATTAGTAGTGCTGCACTCGCAATTTTTGCAGCGCGAAAGTTATCAGCCAATCTCGAATTAAATATCGGTAGTTAAGTAGTTGTAATCATTCTTGCTTGCCTAGCGGTAGGTAAATAAAAAATTGATAAAATTAAAAGTTGAGGCAGTTGATGAAATTAAAATTCTTTTTGATCATATTTGTACTATTTATATTTCCATTTACCTGTTCATCTCAGGAGTCAGCCAGTGTAGATAATAGCCAAGTTATTTCCGCAATTAATAATGAAACTAGTGTCAGTGAGGCTGCACCTTTAGAGTTTGATTCAGCTTTAGCTGATATAACAAAAGATGTGGGAGAAAATAAAATAGCTGATGCTGAAGTTATGAGCGCACCCTCTTGGTACAAAACGACTATAGAGCTTTTAAACACAGGGGGAGCAGTCGTATACATACTGTTGTTGATGTCGGTAATCGCATTAACCATTGTTTTAATAAAGCTTATACAGTTTCAAAAAGCACATATTTGGCAACGGCAATTCGCAAAGCGTGTACTTGTTTTATGGCAGCAAGGAAAATGTGAAGATGCACTTAATTTAGCTAATAGACATCCAAACCCAATAACTCTTGCAATGGCGCGTGCGTTTAGGGGGATTAAACACAATGTTGCCGAGCCTGCGGTACGTGAAGACGTTCTTAGGTTTGGTAGTGATACGCTGTTTCGCTTAAGACGTGGCTTTCGTCCATTAGAAGTGATTGCTTCTTTGTCGCCATTGCTTGGTCTATTAGGTACTGTGTTGGGTATGATTTCTGCGTTTCAGCAACTAGAAGATGCAGGTAATAAAGTGAACCCTGCTATTTTATCTGGTGGTATTTGGGAGGCGCTACTAACAACGGCTGTGGGGTTATGTGTGGCTATACCTGTGGTGGCATTATTAAATTATTTAGAGCGTCAAGTAGACCACTTAGCCCACGAAATGGACAACTTATTAACACAAGTATTTATTACTGACTTGTCGCAGCAGGGATGTGAAGCTTTATATCAGGGCAACGCACAGCAAAAGAGTGTAGTGTTTTCGCAGGTCAACACGATGCAGGCTGAGCATGCAAAAAGCGTATAATCAATTTCCAACACTATCAGCTAAACAAGCAAAACGAAAAACGTTGGTGAGCCTGACGCCGCTAATTGACGTGGTATTTATTTTGCTCATATTTTTTATGTTAGCTTCGAGCTTTACAAAATGGCATAGCGTTGAAGTAAATAGTAGCAGTAATACAGGGGGGTCTTTAAAAACAGATTTACCCCCGTTTTTAGTGCAAGTTGCCACCGATAAATTGTTACTTAACAACAACGAAATTGCGCTAAGTAGTTTGTTAAAGAAAGCCAAAGTAAAGCCGAGTGAACAAGCAATAATTCTACAACCTTTAGGTGACACTCCGGTGCAGGCATTGATCGACATTTTAGATGTATTAAGTGAGCAAAGAATAGCGCCTCTACAGCTAGTTCAAGACCCAACATGGCAGGTAAATAATCAAACTGAGATAAGCGCCAATATGCCTTTGGAGTTACATTAATGCATTTCCCTGAGCGACGACCTGATCAAACAGAAGAACGTATTTTACCGCTAATTAATTTAGTCTTTTTATTACTTATTTTTTTTATGATCGCAGGCAGTTTAAGCGCAACAGAGCCATTTGATATTACTCCTCCCACTTCGAGTAGTGAAACAGCAAAAGATGCAGAGACAATTGTTGTGTTAATGAATAAGAAAGGTCATTTTGCTCTAGATAATCAGCCGTTATCAGAGCCGGATTTACTTGCCAAGATTACAGATATTATTAAGCGTAGTCCTAACACTGTGATCACTATAAAAGCTGATGCAGATCTTGTTGGAAATCATCTAGTAAGCTTTACACATGGCTTATATAGTATAGGTGTCAAAAAATTACAATTATTGACTGAGCAGGCGCAGCAATGAAAGATACAGCTTTAAAGTTAGGTGTATGGGCTTGGTCTGGTGCAATTTTACTTGCAGCTTTAGTACATTTAATTATATTTTTTTTAATTTTTTATTCGCCATCCATTGCCTTGCAAAATAGTACGCAAGCTAGTGCTAAATTAGGAATAGAGATTTCGTTAGGGCCACAGTATATTGAAAAAAATGACCTGATTAGCTCCTCGGTAAGCACTGAAAATAAAGAAAAGACCGAGCCTAAACCAGAGCCTAAACCGGAGCCTAAACCGGAGCCTAAAC
>NZ_JACJDT010000084.1:0-5701 GCF_014163675.1 Pseudoalteromonas sp. SR44-5 | reverse complement strand
ATCAATAACGCAGTATAAATCGCTTTTAAACCAACCCGTTGGGCGTTTCACAGGCACTTACTCTCATCGTTGTTACTTCTTAAAAGGGACTGCCATTCTTGCAAAGTAACGCCTTGATATTAAGCCCCTGTGAAACGCTGAATTCTGTATCTTGAGGTGGCTTGGGTATATACGTGATTCTTTTAATGATTAATATTAGCTGATGCAATGCAGTGAGTGTGTTAGCATTTAAGTATTATGATTGCGCATGCAAAACGCTCCAAGCTCAGGACTAAAAATATGAAAAGCCAACAGCAAGATCCTATTTATACTCAAATTTCTCAAATAAAAGATGCCGTTGCAGAGGTTTTAGAACACGCGAAAAAACTCGGTGCTACTGGCGCTGAAGCGGCGATGTCGAGCACCTCAGGTTTATCAGTTAGTACCCGCATGGGTGAAGTCGAGACCATTGAATTTAACCAAGATGGTGGGCTGGGGATCAGTGTGTACGTTGGTAATCACAAAGGCTCTGCGTCAACAGCTGATTTAAACCCCAAAACACTGCGTACAGTGGTAGAGAAAGCCATTGATATCGCCAAGTTTACTTCAGATGATCCACATAATGGCGTAGCCGATAAAGACCTACTTGAATTTGCTCCGCTTGATTTGGATTTATACCACCCGTGGGATGTCAGCCCTGAGCAGGGCATTGAATTGTGTCATGCTGCAGAGCAAGCAGCGCTTAATGCCGATGCGCGTATTGTTAATTCAGATGGCGCCAGTTTTTCATCGCATCAAGGTTTACGTGTGTATGGTAATAGCCATGGTCTTATCACAGGTTACCCGCGTACTCGCCACAGCATTAGTACTATGGTGATTGGTAAAGATGGTGAGCAAATGCAGCGAGATTCAGCTTATACCGTAGCGCGAGACCAAGCTGGTTTGAAAGATGCTGCGGCAGTAGGTTTAGAGGCTGCGAGTGAAACTCTTGCTAAGCTCAATAGCAAAAAATTAGGTACCATGAAAGTCCCAGTTGTTTTTCGTGCAGATATAGCTAATTCATTGTTTGGTCACTTGGTGTCTGCAATAGGTGGTGGTGCGCTGTATCGTAAATCGAGCTTTTTGTTGGATAGCCTTGGCACGCAAGTATTTAATAAGTGCGTTAATATTTCAGAGCGTCCGCATATTTTAAAAGGTTTAGCGTCTTCACCATTCGATAGTGAAGGGGTAAAAACCATCGACCGTGAAATCATTCAAGGCGGTGAGCTGCAAACTTACTTATTAGCGAGCTACGCAGCCCGAAAAATGAATATGACACCTACCGGTCATGCTGGTGGTATTCATAACTGGTTAGTTGAACAAACTCATGCTGACTTAGCTGCGTTGTTAAAAACGATGGGCACCGGTTTATTGGTCACTGAGTTAATGGGCCAAGGCGTTAATACCGTAACAGGTGATTACTCGCGTGGTGCTGCCGGTTTTTGGGTTGAGAATGGCGAAATACAATACCCTGTAAGCGAAATTACCATCGCTGGTAAACTGCAAGATATGTTTAAAGGCATTAGTGGCATAGGCGGTGACATAGAGCGCCGTGGTGGAATTCAAACCGGTTCGGTATTGATTGAACAAATGCAGATTGCGGGAAGCTAGGTTTAAGCTATAAGTTTTAATTTGCGTAGGCGCGGCTTTATGCCGCGCAAATTTTTTAAAGGAACTAGGTTCTAGGAAAGACACTAGGGGTTAGGCCCTAAAACCTAGCACCTTTAACCTATATTGTTTTCTCATTAACCCTTATCCTCACACATCTTTTGTTATTAAATCTTTTATAAAAAACACTTTACCTCAATGTTACTTGAGGTTTTATTGTGGCTTTAATTACTTAAATAAAGGAATTTAATTATGTATTTAGAGCACGTAAATTTGGTAGTCGATGATGTTGAAGCTATGCTGCACTTTTATAAGGCGGCTTTTCCGTACTGGTCCATCAGAAGCCAAGGCGAAGGGGAGTGGCACGGTAAACCACGAAAATGGTTGCACTTTGGCGATGATTTTCAGTATTTAGCATTGAGTGATCATGGTGAACAACACAACCGTGACTTAACCGGACATCAAGTTGGCTTAGCGCACTTTGCTTATGTTACGAATAATATTGCTGCAGTAATTTCGCGTTTAGAAAGCGCTGGTTACAGTATTGATAAGCCAGGTGCGGTAAATCCATTTCGTAAAAATGTGTATTTTATTGACCCTGCAGGGTTTGAAATAGAGTTTGTTGAATATTTAAGTGATATTCCTAGTGAGCGTAATAATGATTTATAACATTAGTTTCGCGTCAGCAAGCTCAACGCCTACGGGTGTTAACGGTAATCTCAGTGTTTAATTACTCACTGTAGGCGAGTGGCTTGCCACCGCGATATTCAATATTGTTTCGGTGTTTTTGCGTCAGCAAGCTTAACGCCTACGGTGTTAACGTTAATCTCAGTGTTTAATTACTCACTGTAGGCGAGTGGCTTGCCACCGCGATATTCAATATTGTTTCGGTGTTTTTGCGTCAGCAAGCTTAACGCCTACGGGTGTTAACGGTAATCTCAGTGTTTAATTACTCACTTGTAGGCGAGTGGCTTGCCACCGCGATATTCAATATTGTTTCGGTGTTTTTGCGTCAGCAAGCTCAACGCCTACGGTGTTAAAGTTTACTTTGATGTTTAATTAATGACTTGTAGGCGAGTGGCTTGCCACCGCGATATTCAATATTGTTTCGGTGTTTTTGCGCCAGCAAGCTTAACGCCTACGGGTGTTAACGTTAATCTCAGTGTTTAATTACTCACTGTAGGCGAGTGGCTTGCCACCGCGATATTTAATATTGTTTCGGTGTTTTTGCGTCAGCAAGCTCAACGCCTACGGGTGTTAACGTTAATCTCAGTGTTTAATTACTCACTGTAGGCGAGTGGCTTGCCACCGCGATATTCAATATTGTTTCGGTGTTTTTGCGTCAGCAAGCTTAACGCCTACGGGTGTTAACGTTAATCTCAGTGTTTAATTACTCACTGTAGGCGAGTGGCTTGCCACCGCGATATTCAATATTGTTTCGGTGTTTTTGCGTCAGCAAGCTTAACGCCTACGGGTGTTAACGTTAATCTCAGGTGTTTAATTACTCACTGTAGGCGAGTGGCTTGCCACCGCGATACTCAATATTGTTTCGGTGTTTTTGCGTCAGCAAGCTCAACGCCTACGGTGTTAACGTTAATCTCAGTGTTTAATTACTCACTGTAGGCGAGTGGCTTGCCACCGCGATATTCAATATTGTTTCGGTGTTTTCGCGCCAGCAAGCTTAACGCCTACGGTGTTAAGCTTTAACTGTGTTTTATCTATTAATGTTTATTGATATCTTGCCAACTGGTTTTAAGGCTGTTGGCGAATGAGACAAACTTTTCTTTAATGGTGCGCTTAATTTTAATTTCCACAGAGCCCAGAATAACTTTTCCTTCGATAGTAATGGTTGGCCCTTGGTGTTTATTCAGTGACACTGATTTGTTTTCAACACTACCAATAATACTGAACAGTTTTGATACAACATTGACGTGTTCTGGCACATAAATTTCATCATTGCCTAGTAAGCAATTTACATGGATGGTGATATTTTGATGCTGAAATATGGCGTCAGTGAAATCAAGTTCAATAGAACCAAGTAAGTTCGTCAGGTGGATTTCTTTTGGTACTACCCATTGCCCACTGCGCTCGTTTGATCCTAAGATACTTCGCAAGTGCAATGTTTCATCGCTGCTTTTATTACTATAGTTTGGGCTAAACTGCGCACGTTTTTCCCACTGGTAATTACTATCGGTTGTTAATTCTAGGTCACTTACCAAATCAATTAAGCTTTGGTTATCTTTCGCAGCCATTGCCTGATCTAATCGACGTTCAAAAGCATCAGCTGAAATAACAGCATGACTGTAGTTATATATTAATTGATCAATAACTTGTTCACGCACTTGCTCAATTGGGCGATCTTCTAATTTCACAGTCATGATGTATTCCTTATAAGTGATGCTGTTGGTGTATTTTATGATTGCTCAGTACTGCAATAGTTAAAGCAAAGCTTAGGCCATTTATTAATTAGCTTAATAATCAATAATTTAAATTTATTTTTGTTAGGTGCGTTTGTTATATTAACGACAGATTAACGAATAATGCTATTAAATGGTTAATTTTGCAACGACCAGAATAAATTACCGAGCAGTCTGTAAATAATTACCAAGACTAAAGCTAGCGCTATATCAAATAAAGCTTAAGTTATTGATTTTAAGTGCTTTAAAAGTTGGCTTGATGTTCGCATTAATCATATTGTCTTTAATCAAAAGGAGAAAGATTATGAAAACATTTAACAAATCTATTATTGCAGCGTTAGTTCTTGGTACAACCGCTATGGGTGCGCAAGCAAACAGCTGGGAAAATGAAAGTAAAGATGCTTGGATTGATGGTAAGGCAGAAACGGTTCTGTTAATGAACACTAACTTAAACAACTTTGACATTAACACTGATGTAAAAAATGGCAAGGTTGTACTAACTGGTAAAGTTGAAAGTGAGCTTGATAAAGAGCTAGCGGAAGAGCTTATCTTAAGTCTAGATGGTGTAACTGATGTTGATAACGAGCTAACGGTCGTTAAAAACACGGACACAAAAAGCAAGAAGATGAAATCAGATAGCACAGAAAGTGATTTAACGGATGCTAAAATTACTACCGTTATTACAACACGCTATTTGTTTAATTCTGAAGTAGGCGGTACGGATATTGACGTAGATACCGATAAAGGTGTGGTAACGCTAAATGGTACTGTTGGTTCGGATGCTGAAAAACAGCTAGCGGTGAAAATTGCTAAGAATGCCGAAGATGTTCGCGATGTAGTTGATAACTTAACTATTGTAGCTGAATAATCTATAAGCCACGAATGCCCAGTTATGCTGGGCTTTCTTATATAAATTTCAGGGAGTGAGAGTCATGGATTTAATACGAATTATATTTTCAGTACTTATTCCACCACTTGGTGTATTTTTACAAGTTGGTTTAGGTGCTCAGTTTTGGATTAATATTTTGTTAACATTACTAGGGTATATTCCTGGTCTGATACATGCAATTTATATAATCGGACGTCGTTAGAGTCACAGTGTGAAATATAACAAGGATGAACAGCCAATAGATGGCAAGGAGTAACATTATGGATAACGTATTAAGGAAAAACCAACAAGGGATCGTAAAAAGCGCAAAGCCACTTTGGACGGCACAGCAATGGAAGGAACTAATGAATAGCGCATCAAGGAGCGAAGTAAAAGCAGCAAGGAATGGGCTTTAAATAAGTAGATATTAGAAGGATTTTGCTAGGATGTTATATACCAAAATTATAAGTGTATGTTGTTATTTTCATTAAGAACATCCACTTATAACCTTCCCCAAGAATGTTTAACCTCTCATTTTATTATAGTCATAGGTGTTTTTGCGTCAGCAAGCTCAACGCCTACGGGTGTTAAAGTTTATCTCGGTGTTAAATCACTTGTAGGCGAGTGACTTGCCACTGCGTTTTAAATGTGGCTCGGAGTTTGTACGTCAGCAAGCTTAACGCCTACGGTGTTAAGGTTTACTTTGATGTCTAATTAATCACTTGTAGGCGAGTGGCTTGCCACCGCGTTTTAAATGTGGCTCGGAGTTTGTGCGTCAGCAAGCTTAACG
>NZ_JACJDT010000083.1:0-5981 GCF_014163675.1 Pseudoalteromonas sp. SR44-5 | reverse complement strand
TTACCACTTCAGGCTCATTACCTGTTAATTGTGAGGCTTCTAATTTATAAGCAAGCTCTCTACCTTGTACGCAGTGGATAAGCTTAAGGGCTAGGCTAATCTCGTTATTCTTCAAGGAAAAAGCCACCATGCGGTGGAGTAATTGAAGGCTTGCTGTCTGACTTTTCTGTCCTCTATCTATTTCAAGTAGTTCAATAGATTCGCTCGTAAGGCATAAAAAAGACTCTGTGACTGGGACATTAACGACCGAAAAATAATTAAGCCAAGCAATTAATCTATTTACTCTAATATTTAGCGGGAGTTTATTTTTTATTCCCTCGAGAAACATATCATCATATATACGAATTGCTTGTTGGTATCGGTCCTCAGCAATACCAAGAGCACCAAGTTCTTGAAGCAACAACGCCATATTCATGTAAGTAATTGCCAAGTTATTTTGAAATGCAACCGGTTGCTGCTGCCCAGAATGATCATAATACATGCTAATTTCTACCATTAGCAAGATAGTATGCTGGTATTCTCGTCTGGCTTCGTTCAAAAGGCCCTGCTTTTTGAGTAAGTTTGCCCTGTTCATGTAAGTAAGCGCTAAGTCATTTTGATACAGGATTGACCACTTTCGCTCATTTTCATGACAATGCACACGAATATTTTCCCTTAAAATAAGGGCTTGTTCAAATATTGTTTTTGCATCATCTAATTCACCTGTATCCATAAGTATGATAGCAAGCTTGCAATAAGCCTCCGCTAAATCGTTCTCATGAATAATAGTCCACTCCTGCCCGCTTGCATCCAGATACACACGAATACCTTCTCTCAGATAAATAGCATTGTAGTATTGCTCTTTGGCATCATCTAAGTTTCCGGTATCACTTAGTAAATTACCTAGACTCATATAAGCCAATGCTAAGTCTTCTTGGTATCTAACAGGCCACTTTTCACTATTTTCATAGTACCACTTGCAAATAGCTTCCATCAAAGTGATTGCTTTTTTCAATTGCTCATAACTATAGTTCCACTCACCAGTCTCAATATGTACAATAGAAAGATTAACGTAAGCACCTGCCAAATTGTTTTGATATTTTATTGGCCACTGCTGTCCCTTACGTTCACAAAATCTACGAATGTCCTCCATCAAAAGAATAGCTTTTCGACATGTTTCTTGTGCATCATTAAATACGCTGTTCGTTATATGCAAAGCTGTAAAATTTAAGTATGCGTAGGCCAAATCACTTTGGTGCGCAATCGGCCATTGCTTTTTATTATCATCACACCAACTTCGGATCCCTTCATATAAAAAGACGGCTTTTTGATATTTCTCTTTGGCTTTATCTAAGACGCCAGACCTCATAAGCAGAATGGCAAAATTTAAATATGCACTAGCCAAATCTTTTCGATAAGTAATTTGCCATTGTTGTTCATTATTACCACACTGAGAAAAAATTTTTTCCCTTAAAATTATAGCTTTTTGGTATTGTAATCTAGCTTCATCCAGTAAACCTATATCATCAAGTAGATTCGCATTATTAATATAAACATTACCTAAATAATTTTGGTGTTGAATTGTCCACTCCTTGTTATTTTCATTACACCAAGCGCGGATACCTTCTCTTAATAGGATAGCTTGTTGTTGCCGTTCTAATGCATCATCAAATGCTCCTTGGAGTTTAAATATAGATGCTTGATTCATATACGCCGACGCCAAGTCATTTTGCTCATTTATAGACCATTCTTGTTTAAACGCACAGCGCCACGAACGAATAGCCTCCATTAAAATAATGGCCTGCTTATGTTTATTGCATGCATCAGCTAATTGGCCAATATCTTTAAGTAAAAGAGCGAAATTATTATTTGTCTTTGATATCAAATCTAAAAAATCAATATCATCATTAGATTCTACAATAATTGTATCTGGCAAAAATGCTAAGATTTGTTGGTACATTTTAGCCGCTTCATTAAGGTCATTATTTTGATGATGCGTTACGGCTCTATTTAGTAAGATACCAAGTTGATCACTATCCATATTTAATCCCCAGTGCTGATTTCTGTTTATAAAGTCTTTACTTCCCTAAGTTTAGGGTAAGAATATAGAAAGATAAGGAACTAAAAGACTGTTTTATGAGCAAAACTGCCGGCCAAAAAACGACAAACAAGAAGTTATAGTGAATAAATTAATTGAGTTGATTACAGATGTCGATAGTTTTTGAGGAGCTTTTCTACCGAAATTAAAAGCCTATCAAATTTAGTAAGTTAAAATAATAACCATCATTATTCTATTTCATATACGACATCACTAGATTTTATAAAGGAAACCTTGACTTACTTACATGAAAAACTTTCCAACATAACTAAGTTACTAAATACTTTTAAAGCTTACGCCGTTAGTTTTCAAAGATCAGTATCATTTCAGTAAGCTGATAAAAAGGAATGACACATGACAAATCAATTCAACTTCGAAGATGCATTTAAGGCCCTTTAATCAGATAAAAAAACTTAATGGTAAAGATGATGTGCTCACATCACTTATCACACAGCTAAACAAGTCAGCACTTAATGCTAAGCTTGAACGGCATCTTGCTAATGAGCAAAAGCCTAACTGTGGAAATGGCTCTAGTACTAAAACATTTAAGTCATCGGTTGGCAATTTTGAGCTAGATACCCCAAGAGATCGAAGTGGTAGCACTGAGCCTCAATTCGTCAAAAAAAATTAAACCACGCTTAATGATGAAATAGACTCAAAAATCCTATCTATGTGTTCAGCATGGGCATGAGTTATAGAGATATCAATAAGCACATCGAAGATATGTACGGCATGAACGTTGCCACAGGTACGATAAGTGCTATTACCGATAAACTTGTACCGGAGCTCAAAGCATGGCAACAACGGCCACTTGATAGTCACTATCCGATTGTTTGGCTTGATGCTATATGGACTTCCCATAGTTGCTAGCCTAAGGTTTCATATAAATGAAAAAAGCCATCAATCATGTAATGAATTGATAGCTTGAACCGGTGGTGGGCTAATTATAATAAGGAAGCTCTAGCTCTTTAGTGTTTTTAGGAATGCGATTCATTAAACTGGTCTTTATGTAAACTCTTACACGAGCCATGTCACGTACACCTTTTGCTAAAAAGTCATCTTTGTAATGTTCAACTAGGTTTGATTTTACAAAATATGAAGAAATATCTAAGCTTTTAGCAGTGTTGTTATCCAATGCTTTTACCATTTCACTCGAATCTAAGATAAATGTGTCATTTTGCTCTTTAGCAATTAAAACAACTTGCTTTTGTTTGATAGCCTCTCTGAGAGAGCCTATGTTTTCAATCAAAATAACTAATGATTCATCATTATTTTCTGCCTCAAACACTTGCTTATCAGGCTCTTTTTCATCAATATCTATTTTCACATCTGTGCTATCAGCTTTGTCATATTTATCACTTAGTGCGGTGACTTTTTCCTCAGTATTTTCTTTAAATAAAAAAGTTAATTTATCCACAGTTTGCTGAATAATAGTGCTATCAAGTAACTTTTCAGGCACAGATTGGTGCTCTAAGATACGCTGAAGAAAAATTACAATGACCACTGTAAATATCGTAGTTAAACAAAATTTCATTAAGGCTTTCATACTATAATCCTATTCCGCTAGTGCCGATTTAATTGCTTCTACAATGTTAGGGTAATTAACTGATGGTGCCTCTGGCGCCGTCGTTTCCCATTCAGCTGAATTAATTACTTTAATTTTTATGTGATTAATATCGCTTACAGTCTGACTCGGCCATTCGAGTTGCTTGAGCGATATAGTTGATGCGAACTTATTCTGTTGAGCAAAATCTTCAGCAAGCTCGTAAAAGTGACTAGCCTCTATCAATGCATCTTCTGCAGCGGCTTCTAAGTCCATTTTGTATGTATCAATATGTTCTAGGTTATTAGCTAGGTAATTTTTTTTGCTAATCAGCATTTTACTAAAATCTTGTTTATGACCAAGAATGACTTTTTTAAATTCTAAGCGCTTTAATAGAGAAGCTGCTTTTCTTTGGTTTTTTCTGCTGAGTTCACCATTTTCTACTTTTTCAAGCATCGCGGCTAATTCCGATTTGAGACTATTAATATCTTTGTTTAGGCCATCTACCTTTTCATCTAATACCACTTGTGCTTCGTCAACATAGTCATTTTCTTGCGCCGTGTATGTACCTAAGCGACTTGCATGCGATTGAGCTTCGTCATATAAACTTGCATTCTTTTTGAGGCCTATCGACAACTCTTTATATATAACTGCTTGGCATATATTTGGGGTGGGCTCAGTATGGCATTTCGCAAGTGATTTTCGCGCTTTATCTTTTTGCTTTAAAGCTTGTGTATTTGCTTTATTCACCGCGTTAGTTGCATCTGTTTGGGCTTTAACAAATTCATTAGCTTTAACCGTTAAGGGCTCTTTATCAACCTGCAGTGTAAGTTGCTGACTTGCAGTTGCTGTGAAAGATAGGGTTGAACACATAGCAGCGAATATTAATGTTTTATAGCGTTTCATTGGGTATATCTCCATTTTAAATATACCTTGTTATAACGCTTAAGCTTAAGGGTTCAAATGACAAAAGTTAGTTACCCCCTAGGGGGTAACTAACTTTTAAAATTCAACTCTATTTTTTTGAGATTAAAATAAGAAACTCTCTACATACTTGGATATTACAACATGTCTCCTTTTGGATTAATTTCGGTAACAATTATGGTTCTGGTTTTACTTTGTGCAATTAGAGCGTATGTGAAAGCATGGAGGCTTCCAATTATATCTAAGCATGATTTAAAAACCCATGCAGATAGAAAGACCTTTGAGGACACGCTTTATTTGTTAGACTTTGTGACTACTAACAGCTCAACCTTGGGGCTCTTTTTTACTATATTGGGATTATGCCTTTCTCTCAGCGTTGAAAGCAGTCAAATGAGAGCAGCCATCGGCCCTGCATTAATAACAACTGTGATTGGCGCTTTTGCCAACTTACTAGCACGTAATGGTAAGTTACAACTTAGAAAAAAGGTAGTTTAATAATGAGCAGCCTAAATACCCTATTAAACGATGAGTTAGACTCAATACAGTCAGCATTAGACTTATTTATATCTTTAGTTTGTGTTTTATTATTAGAGCTAGCAATCCCTGCTACTCCACAAGATAAAGTTGATGGCACTACTCAAGGTCAATCAACTAATGTGAAAGAACTTGTGGTGTACCCAAGTAGTAAAAAAAATGAATTTATCAATGCAGACGGGGATGTTGTAAAAGAGTTTGCTGCGGACAAAATTATTTTAGCTTTGGATGAAAATATGTCTATAAAACTTAGCTTAAGTTGGCAGAAACAGTTAATGTCTAAAGCACAGGGTAAACCACTATTTATAAGAACTATAAACCTATAAGCTATATATTGAATAAATATCATTAAAACAAATTAACCTTTATTGCTATGAAATAACTTTTGTGTATTTGCTTTTGACTTATATCGTTTAATTAGTTTATTGACGTTAATATCTTAAAATTAAGTGTCGTTTGTAGTTAGAGCAGGACATATAAAAGACTCTAATGAATAAATCTTAATGACTATTTGAAGTAATTTTTTAAGTAAAAACGAGTCAAAGTTATTACAAAATCTAATTTGAATAGTACAAGTCAAAACACCTAGATTAAGAGCCATAAGATATTATTGTCTTATGGCTTTTTCTTTTTACACAACAAAAACCGTGTGTATATTTTGTGTATTTTTGTGAAAAAGCCCTTAAAAAATAAAATATATAATAAGGACAAATAGCCCGTATTTACTGGTGTGTAGAGCTTGTGTATTTTGTAGAGTGTTTTAAAGTGGGGGCTGGGTATTCCAAACTTGGGATTGGCTATAAAAGCAAAACGAATTGAAATTATGATTCGCGAGCAAACACAAATTCAACTTGAAAAAATAGGTGGGCTAAAATATTTAAATGCCCAAGCTATTGAACGCGG
>NZ_JACJDT010000082.1:0-6412 GCF_014163675.1 Pseudoalteromonas sp. SR44-5 | reverse complement strand
GTAATTTTTATTGTTTTTATTGTTTTTATTGTTAACGCGGGACAAGTTATACCAAGGTTTTTACTATGTTGCAAACATATTAATAAAAAATTTCAAATGTTATTGTTTGTTGTATTAATTTTGTACCAAGCAAGCATCTTAAAATAGATTATTAATCTGTATCAATACTAAGGTTAATTAGTGCCATAGCGATAGAGAGGTGTGCGATATGGTGATACAATCTGCGCAATATCTATCAGCTTTAGGATCCTTTACGCTATGAGCGAATTAAAAAACGACCGTTATTTACGTGCACTACAAAAACAGCCAGTTGATGTGACTCCGGTATGGATGATGCGCCAAGCAGGGCGTTACTTACCAGAATACCGCGCAACTCGTGCACAAGCGGGCGATTTTATGAGCCTGTGTAAAAATGCTGAGCTCGCTTGTGAAGTAACATTACAGCCGCTGCGTCGTTACCCATTAGATGCCGCTATTTTATTTAGTGATATTTTAACGATTCCAGATGCGATGGGCTTAGGTTTGTATTTTGAAACCGGTGAAGGTCCTAAATTTGAGCGTCCAATTTCATCACTTGCTGATGTACAAAAAATTCCAAAGCTCGATCCAACAGATGAGCTTGGTTATGTTATGAATGCCGTAAGCACGATCCGTCGTGAACTAAAAGGCGAAGTACCGCTAATTGGTTTCTCGGGTTCACCTTGGACACTTGCTACTTATATGGTTGAAGGCGGGAGCAGCAAGACCTTTGGTAAAATCAAAAAAATGGCGTTTGCTGAGCCAAAAACACTGCATTTGTTACTTGATAAGCTTGCTGATTCAGTGATCGATTATTTAAATGCACAAATTAAAGCCGGTGCGCAGTCTCTAATGGTGTTTGACTCATGGGGCGGTGTATTGAGCCCGCGTGATTATAAAGAGTTCTCATTGCAGTACATGCACAAAATCGTTGATGGTTTAATTCGTGAATACGATGGCCGCAAAGTGCCCGTTACGTTATTTACTAAAAATGGCGGTCAATGGATTGAAGCGATAGCAGCAACGGGTTGTGATGCAATTGGTCTCGATTGGACAATTAATATTAGCGATGCTAAGCGCCGTGTCGGCGACAAAGTAGCTCTGCAAGGTAATATGGATCCATCAATGTTACATGGCACACCAGATCGTATTCGCCAAGAAGTAGCGACTATCCTTGAAGATTTTGGCACAGGTGAAGGTCATGTATTTAACTTAGGCCATGGTATTACGCCTGATGTTGATCCTGAAAACGCGGGTGTATTTATTAATGCCGTACATGAGTTTAGTGCGCAATATCATAAGTAACTGCAGCTGTAACAAACACTGTCATTTATAATCAAAAAAGCCCGCTTATCAGTAAGCGGGCTTTTTATTAGCTGTCTCAACGTGTTTATTTAAACAGTCGATTCAAACCATTTAACGCCGCAACACGATAGGCTTCAGCCATAGTTGGGTAGTTAAAGGTGGTATTTACAAAGTAATCAATATTATTGCCGCCATTTTTTTGTTCCATAATGGCTTGGCCAATGTGCACGATTTCAGAGGCACGCTCGCCAAAACAATGCACACCCAGTACTTCTTTGGTTTCAGTGTGGAATAATATTTTTAAACTACCCACTTCGGTACCAGCAATCTGTGCTCGCGCTAAATGTTTAAATTGAGCTCTGCCGACTTCATAAGGGATTTTCGCGGCGGTTAACTGCTGCTCTGTTTTACCTACTGAGCTCATTTCAGGGATGGTATAAATACCTGCCGGAATATCAATAATTAGTTTTTCATCGCAATTACCACAGGCAATTGCATCAGCAGCAATTCGACCCTGATCAAACGCTGCACTAGCAAGACTTGGGTAGCCAATGACATCACCAACGGCATAAATGTTATCGACCTCGGTTTGGTAAGTTTCATTAACTTTTAACTGCCCGCGGCCATCAGCTTTTAAGCCAACCGCTTCAAGGTTAAGCCCGTCAGTGTTGCCGGTGCGACCATTGGCAAATAAAATACAGTCAGCTTTAACGCGTTTTCCTGATTTTAAATGCATAACAACGCAATCATCACGGGTTTCAATGCGGTCAAACTCTTCGTTATGGCGGATCACAATGCCGCTATTCCAAAAGTGATAGCTTAAAGCATCTGAGATTTCAGCATCCATAAAGGCGAGTAAGCGGTCGCGAGTATTAACTAAATCGACTTTTGCACCTAAACCTTTAAAAATAGACGCATACTCACAACCAATGACACCAGCGCCGTAAATAAGCACACGATGAGGGTCATGCTCTAGGCCTAAAATAGTATCGCTGTCGTAAATACGAGAATGGGTAAAGTCGACTTCAGGTGGGCGATAAGGGCGAGAACCTGTAGCAATAACAATGGTTTTAGCAGTTAGTCGTTCGGTTGACCCATCAAGACGTTTAATTTCAATTGTGTGCTTATCAACAAAGCTAGCATCACCTTGAAACATATGAATGCGATTACGATCGTAAAAGCTACTGCGTAAATTTGATTGCTTAGAAATAACCGAGCTGGCGTGGCGCAAAATATCAGGAAACGTTAACCTACTAGGGCGCTCACCCACATTAAACAATGGGTTTGCTTTGTATTCTATGTAGCGGCTAACAGAGTGACGTAGTGCTTTTGAAGGGATAGTACCCCAATGTACGCAACCACCACCAACGGCAGCTTGGCGTTCGATAACGGCCACTTTTTTGTTGCTTTTAGACAGGTTCATGGCGGTACCTTCACCGCCAGGACCTGTGCCTATAATAATTGCATCATATTGAAATGATGGTTGTTCTTGCTTTACTTGTTGTTTGGCCACAGCCACTCCTACATTAACTAAAAGAGGCTTTTAATAACCTCGCATTGAGTGCAAGCCACGCCTGCTTTTGATTTTCCCAGGCTGCTTCCAACTCATGATATTGTGTCATTAAAGCTGATTTTTCGCATTGTTGCAGCATGTTATTCTTTTTAACTTCTAAAACTTGCTTTTTTAGTGCGCAAAAGTGTTGTAGCTTTTTCAGCAATAAATCGTACTCTTGCTGCAATAATGTAAGCTTATCTTGCGCTAAAGGCAATTTCGCTAAACGGTTTTGCGTTCTATTCATTAACGTTTCGGCTTTGGCTTTTTCGATGCGCTCAACCGGCGTACGTTTTAATTTTTTAGCAAGTCCAACAGCCGCAAAAGCGCGGATCATCCATTTTGTGGGATCATAATGAAACCATTTTATGCCATTGCGATAATCACTGGCAAAAATATGATGAAAGTTATGGTAACCCTCGCCATAAGTAAACAAGGCTAGTACCCCGTTATCACGAGCAGTGTTTTTTTCGGTGTAAGGTCGAGAGCCCCAGATATGCGCCACCGAATTAATAAAAAAGGTGAAATGCTGGCTCAATACCAAACGCAACAATCCAGCTAACAACAGCATGCCAATTACATCACCAATTATTAAACCCAGCAGGGCAGGGATACCAATATTAGTTGCTAATACTAATTTCATATAATGACGGTGTTGCCACATCACTATTTTATTGCGTTGTAAATCACGACAATTACTATAATCACCATAACTGTCGCCTTGGTAATCGCGTAACATCCAACCTATGTGGCTATACCAAAAGCCATTAGTTGCTGCATAAGGGTCTTTTACAGGATCATCAACTTGGCCATGATGAACGCGGTGATCGCTGCTCCAGTGCAGCGCACTATTTTGTAGTGCAAAAGCACCACCTAGAGCAAAAAAGGCTTCTACAACAGGATGAGCGTCGTAAGTTTTATGGGCCCATAAGCGATGGTAGCCTGCGGTAATTGACATACCAGCATAAAACATACAAGCAACAAATGCGATCCAATGACTACTGGTAAAGCCATGGGTAAACCCATACCAAGGCACTAATGTGGCAGCAGCCAAAAAAGTAATACTAAAAAATAGGACATTGGTCCAAATAATCGGTGGTTTTTTCATCTTTTCAAATCTGAGCGTACACTTGTAAGCTAAAATAATATTTCATTCTCTTGCCGTCAAGTATTAGACTGGAGAATTAAGATAAAAATCACCATAAATTGATTTAAATTAAATCAGGAGTAGTTCATGTCGGGTGTTCGCGCGCAACAGAAACAAAAAACACGACAAGCTTTAATTGAAGCGGCATTTAACCAATTAAGCGCCGATCATAGCTTTTCTAATTTAAGTTTACGTGAAGTTGCCCGTGAAGCAGGTATAGCACCAACCTCATTTTACCGCCACTTTAAAGACATGAATGAACTGGGTTTAACCATGGTCGATGAAGCCGGTTTAACGCTGCGCCAGCTAATGCGCCAAGCGCGCCGCCGTATAGCCAGTGGCGGTAGCATTATCACCACCTCGATTGTTACTTTTATGGAGTTTATTGATAACTCCAGTAATCAATTCAGATTATTACTGCGTGAACGCTCCGGCACCTCTAAAGCATTTCGTGCCGCTGTAGCCCGTGAAATTAAACACTTTATTTTAGAGCTTGCTCATTATCTTGAAAGCGAAACCCCGTGCGATGCAACTCATGCGTATATTCAAGCAGAGGCTATGGTCACGCTAGTATTTAATGCCGGTGCTGAAGCATTAGACATAGAAGGGCAACAACGAGAAGAGTTAGTCGAGCGTTTAATTTGGCAATTACGCTACATTACTCGTGGCGCTAGTAATTATGTGCGAGAGAATAAAAACACAAGTGAATAATAACACAAGTGAATAATCAGCATAAATGCTTGTAGATTTTTTGTTCCTACTTCTTTATTATTGCAAGCTAAAGTTTATACTTAAAAAATTAAATCTCTGCATTAGAGAAAGCGAGGATGCACATGCTCACCAAGGACGCGGTGAACTTTCAACACGCCCATATTTTTGATGAAATAAAAGATGAAGCAACCGAACCTGTTGTAACGTTTGCGTACGTCAGGCGAGCTGAATTCTTTTTATTACCGAAAAAACTACAACGGCTTATTCAAGATAATCAGTATGGTGTAATTGATAAACGCCAAGCCGCACGGCTACGTGATGATCCCCGCAGCCAATTTTGGGCAAATGAAAAAACATGGCGAAAAGTCAGCTACAACACCTATAGAAATACCGCGCAAGGCTTAGCTGTTTATCCAAAAGATCCTGTGAGTACCACTAAGTTTTCGTCATCCGGTGGAGCTAATGCCGCACCTGATTATTCGGCTTCGGAGCATTTTTTAAGTGACTCCAACCAAGCAAACTTCTTAGCAAATCCAGCGCTACTCAATAGCCAGTATGGAGAAGGCCAAGCAAAGTATATTGCGCAATCAATGCAGCAAAATAGCCGTGCTTTAAAGCCAACAGTTGTTGAAGTTCACTTACCCGCAGTATGTATATATAAGCCTATTTTGCAAAGTACTGTATTGCTAAAAGCGTCGCATCAAGTTAGGCAAAATTTTTCAAACCATCTTTTACAAGCAAGCGAAACCGTAGAGCAGCTCGCCGAGCAATATACCGGCTATAAAAATGCCAATTTGATTTACGACTACAACCTAGGCTTTAGTAATCGCAAACCAGCCAAACCCGGCACTAGCTTACGCGTGCCCGATGGATGGAAGCTCAATATTGAAGGCTCAAGCAGCAACAGCCGCAGCGTGGTTATTAAGTGGCAAGGGCCAACCAGCGGGCAAGTAACCTTACAACTCGATAAAAAACGCCCTGACGAAGTCTCATTTTGGCAGCATTTTTTTGCTGTAAAGCCCGGACTTTATAACGTTATTGTCACTGCCAGCGGCGCAGTAGATACCACTACCTTTACCGTTGAACAGCCCGCGTTAGGCTACGAAATTGAATTGCGTGATGAAGCCGGCGAGCCGCAAGCGAATATGGGGTACAAAATTCGCTTACGTAACGGCCATGTTATCACCGGACAGCTCGATCAAAACGGCTACGCCAACGTATCAGGCCCTGATTTTGAAAACGCCAAAGTCAGCTTTTTTGCACTCGCCGATCACGATTGGTCAGTAGGCAACATCACCTAAACGTAGACTTGCTCTGGCGATATTTATATTTAGGGATAAGGATATTTCAATGACACAACAACACACCGTCGCACAAGGCGAAACACTGCTACGCATAGCACGCCAATATGGTTATAAAACCTCAACCGCCTTGTATAACCACCCAAGCAATGCTGAGTTTAGAGCGCTGCGCCCTGATCCAAACTTAATTTACCCGGGCGATAAAATTACCATACCACCTAAAAAAGAAAAGTTTATGCCACTGCGCGCTAACAGCCTAAATACGTTTGTTGTACAAAACGAAAAAGAATATTTTCGCCTGCAAATAATTCATGAAGATGGTGATGACATCACTGGCAAACGTATTGTACTCAACATAGGCAGCCAAACTATCGATAC
>NZ_JACJDT010000081.1:0-6449 GCF_014163675.1 Pseudoalteromonas sp. SR44-5 | reverse complement strand
TTCAACGATAAAGTATTCTAGCACGTTGCCATTTTTATCCCGCTTAGCCCATACTTGGTCAAAACCGGGGCCCGGACCAAAGCCTAGCTCCATTTTCGCAGGTGGCGGGGGCTTATAAAAGTGTTGTGCCATATAGGCACTTGCTGCACGTTCACCTTTAACTTCGGTAAGCTTCGCTTTAAATGCACCAATGCGATGGCTTGAATCACCATTTTTAATAGCGTCATCTAGTTTGTTCTTATAAGCCGTTTCATAAGCAGCTAAGTTTTTATAATGGGCATCAAGGGCTGGGTTTCTGACTCGCTTAAGCGCTGTAGCCCCCTTTAAATCATTCCCTTTCGGCGGCTCTAATTCATTGGCTACCGTCTTCTTTGCCCACTACACCCGTGCTTGCCGGTGGCTCAAACTCATCGAGGGCTTTGTTTATGCGATTGCCAATTTCATTTGCGGCATTTTTAACGCCTTGGTCTATTTGCGGGGTGACTTCATCAAGCTGTTTGACCATGGCTTGCATGCCGTCAATGGCCGAGTCTGGCAGTAGGAGGTCGTATTTCCAGCTAGTTGAAATATCTTGCAAGGTATCTCTAAAGCTTTTAATAATTGCTTTGACTTCACTGGCGGCTTGTTTGCCTAAGTCTTGCCAGTTTATTTCGCGCAGGTATTTTACTGGGTCGCCTTTACCCATCTTGCGTAACACTGCAATAGCGGCTTCCATCGATTCGTTGTTGTCATTGGCTTTATCATCAAATAATAATTCGTTGTGGGCTGCGGGGGAATTATGTCGCGGGGTAAACCCGCTGCTACGAATGCGTAGACTCGAATTTACTTGTGCAAAAATGAAAGGCAGGGCACTAATCAGCGGCTGTATTAGCGCCTAGCCAAACAACATCCATGTTGTTAAAGAGCGGGTAAATCAATATTGTTTAATAAGTTTGCTGTGCAGTGATAACGTCATCATCATTATTATCACGCTCAAAGTTCAGGTTGAACTGGCCTTGCCGTGTAATAGTAAAAATGGCGCGCGTCCATTTTTCTGGTTGGTGTTTAGTGGCATTCTCAAACAAAGTACTGAATAACTCGATTATTTCGTTAGAAACAGCGATTGGGTGCTCACTTGAGTCATTTGCTGTTTGATAATGGGCTTTGCATTCAAGTACGCTTTCATCTTCGCAGTTTAAAATAAGTTGTGCTTCAAGCTGCGGCTATTTTATTTGCTGATAAAGGTACTGACCGAGTTGTTGGCGGATGTTTTTTATGTCTGGTTGCATATGCTGTCCTTAGCGTTATAAATTGTTATAGTTAAGATAGAACGCCAAAACTATTAAATAAGGTTATTCCACATCACCTTATTTTTTCTAAATACGTTTCAAACTCAGGAGATTTATCTTCATTATCTATTAGTTGGTTGATTTTTTTCATTAAATCGATTTCCGTATCACTAGGATCACTAAATTGTAATGAAATAAATGGAGTGGGGTGATCAGAAACTACTTTTCTAATTTCTAAGAGTACGTAAAGTGCTATTTCGCTAAAAAATTGGGTTATCTGCTCATCAGTTAGATCTTCATCATATAGCTCATCAAATATTTCTTCTATTTTTTCATTGATGTCGTTAAAGTTCTCATGCTCATAGAAAATATTTTCCCATTCAGATACGGAGTATTTAATTATCAGCCAGTTTTGTTCAGAGAACTTTTCTTTTTTCTGGTTCAAATAACGATTAGAATTCCAAGAAAGACCAAATGCACTAAAACCAGAGTCACAATGAACAGCTATTGTATTGAAGTCCTTTTTTTCGGTAATTAACTTTTTCAAGAGCACTTTATAAATATTACTAAGATCCTCGGCAAGTTGTTTTTTTTTTTCTTGTTCAAGATTCATATTGTTCTGCCTTTCGATATTGTTGCCCATTGTTCTAATACTTTATGTATTCTTTAATATTAACAATTTATCTTTTAACAATAAAATCTGGCAGTTGTTTTTCCACAGTTCATAATAGCTACTTAAATTTATTTTAATTTCAAGTAAAGGTGCAGCAATGTACCAACTTAAATAATAGTCATTGTCAATTCCATACAAGGCTTCAAAAAACGCAAATGTTACTTCATTATCATTTCTTTTTGAGCCTCTAATTAAATCTCCAAACTCATCAAAAAGCCAATAATGTGGAATATCGTCATCTATGTGAGACTCGAACTCAGTAGGCGTTACAAATTTAATTTCAAAATTATCTGTTGCTCTTCGTAGCTCATCATCCAAGTTTTCTAATAAACTAACTTGTTCCAATATAAAGTTTTTGGCATGAAATATGATTTCTTCATCGGTAATATTAACTTTATCTTTGACTTCTTTAATTGACAAAACGTCCTTTATTACCTGAGTAAGCTTCTCTTGTTCAGGAATAAATTGTGTTATCTGATTAACGTTATTAATTATTCCTTCCTCATGAAATAAATAAGTGAAATGGGATTTATCAAATTGTTGTGTACCTTGACAAAAGCATTTCCAATCTTTAATTAAATTTTCCATAAGTTCTCACTATTTTATTTGGGTAATACTGAAGGATCTATTTTCCATCTAGTAATTAAAGTTTCTAACTGAGTATGAAATTGATTTAGAGATTTACTATTGTCAATTATTTCTAGTAATTCTTTGTGAAAGGTTCCTGACCCTTTTTTTCCGTGCATACCTGGAGTGCCACTGTTAGGTACTTTCCATTTTAACTCAGATATTTTTGTTCTAACTCGCTTTATTTCTTCCATGGGGAGGCCCCATTCTTTAAATTTTGGTGTTCTAGCGACCATATACCATTCGTGATAGCCACCAGGCTTTCTAATCCGAGACTCAATATTCTCCCGAATACTTTTATCATCCCAAAGTAATCTCATTTCCTCTAAAGATAAATTATTATACCATTCATTAAACTTATTATTTCTTATAGAAGGAACTTTACCATTTATTAATAATTCATCAATGGATCTATTGGCTACTTTAGCCCCCTTCAAGTCATTCCCTTTCGGCGGCTCTAGTTCATTGGCTACCGTCTTCTTCGGTTTGCCCACTACACCCGTGCTTGCCGGTGGCTCAAACTCATCGAGGGCTTTGTTTACGCGATTGCCAATTTCGTTTGCGGCGTTTTTTACCCCTTGGTCTATTTGCGGGGTGACTTCATCAAGTTGTTTGACCATAGCTTGCATGCCGTCAATGGCCGAGTCTGGCAGCAGGAGGTCATATTTCCAGCTGGTTGAAATATCTTGCAAGGTATCTCGAAAGCCTTTGATTACGGCTTTTACTTCACTGGCGGCTTGCTTGCCTAAATTTTGCCAGTTTATTTTACGTAAATACTGAACAGGGTCACCTTCGCCTACTTTCGTTGGGTAAAGAGCCGGAATACTGCAATAGCGCCTTCCATCGATTCGTTGCTGTCATTGGCTTTATCATCAAATAATAATTCGTTGTGGGCTGCGGGGGAATTATGTCGTGGGGTAAACCCGCTGCTACGAATGCGTAGACTCGAATTTACTTGTGCAAAAATGAAAGGCAGGGCACTAATCAGCGGCTGTATTAGCGCCTAGCCTACCAACATCCATGTTGTTAAAGAGCGAGTAATTATTAATACGTTCAGTTTATTCTGGTTTTGGTGGGTTTACATTAATTAACCAATCAGGAATATACTCATTTTCAACGCTGAGCTGATAGCCTTTGACTTCTTTAGCGATAACAGCCATTGCGGTTAGTGGTATTGAAATGGCGCCACGGTCATTCCACATGCGCTCTTCATCACTGTAATATTCTTGGTGCAGTAATAAAGCTTTTTCCATGGTGCTGTTGTAGGCTTGCTCACCATTTTCGGTGAAAATCGCTTCGATAACAGAGACCAACGGCCACTTGAGACGACTGGCATACAAATACGCTTCATCAATAGGGTAATCATCCGGGTTAGAGGTGATATACGCTTGCTCTAGCAGGTGCGCTAAGTCGGCGCTTGGGGCGAACAGTCCTTTGAGTAAATCAGCTAAGGCGTAATCAAACGGTTTGAGTTGATTGCCGTAATTAGAGTTTACAAACACCTCATTGTCGATGGTGGTTAAAAAATCTATGGCGTCTTGGTTGCGTACGATAATCGCGGCATATAAAGCAAGTAGCCAAACAGGATGCTCTGCATTTTCAGGGTTTTTCTTGCCAACCACCTCTAGGTATTCATCGTCATAAAAAAATGGAAAGGCTTGACCATCATTGGCGTTACTTTGAAAAATACCGAGGCCTAATTGCGATGCGCGTAGCAAGTACAGCCAAGCATGATACCCATTGGGGTTTTCAATGGCTTCCATTGGGAAAGTGTCTATTAGGTTTGTTTTAAAGCTAAAATACATTTGGTAGCCAGGGTTTTTCTGGATCATAGTAATTTCATCTTCTTGCAATCTATTATATAACTTGATTGCTCTTTCATAGCTTCTTTGTGCAAAGCTGTAATGGCTTTTAATCATCTAAAATAACTCCTTAAAATCCGATATCAAAAATAGACACATCAATGGTCTCGATTAAGCCATTGTCATTGGCTTTTTGTTGTATGCCAATATATTCAATACCCTGTTTTCTTTTTGCAATTCTTAACTCATCCAGCATATCTTCAATGCCTTCAACCTGCTCAGTAAACGCTTTTTCGCCGACTTTACCATAGCGAGGGTCTTTTGTGAGGCGTTTCATCTGCTCGGTATAATTATCAATCACAGAATCCATGTACTTGGCGGAGCCTTGCTGTGCACGTTCCTCTCCAGCTATTCTGCTACCCCATGTTGCATTACCGCCTTTGGCTTCCATGATAAGGACTTTACCATCTTCGATGACATACACTTGGTCAAACTCGCCTTGTTTGCCGTTACCGGGTAATTTGGTGTTTAACGGTTTGGCGTTAGGGTAATTTTGTTGTACGTAAATGCGTGCGGCTTCTTCACCTAAATCTTCACTGGCCAATCGCATGGCTTTTTGTGCATCTGTTAATGCTTTAGCGTCGCCTGCCAGTAATGCAGCGTCACGTTGTGCAACGGCTTTATTACGTGCTGTTTCTAATGTTTTTAAACGCTTTCTTGCGGCTGAATCTAAGTTGCTGTGTTTAATTTTTAGTTTTTGTGAAATGGTGTTAAACACATCGATTTGGTCAGATACAGTAACTAACGCGCCATTTTCATAACGCAGTTTCGGTGGTTTACTCCCATCTATGCGCTGTATGATAGCTTTACCGTCTGCATTGGTGTATGCACGGTAGTTGCCACGAATATCATCGGGAAGATTCTCTAATAAATAGTCAGCATGGGCTTTGGCTGACACCTGCGTGGTTACGCCTCGGTTTGTACCTGGTTGTAATGTCGCATCGGGTTTGTCAATGTGCTCAATTAATTTAGGTTGCTCAGGCGACACGGTATGCGAGGTGGTTTTGTTAAGTTGCTTGCGTTTGAGTATGTCGGCCATCTCGACTAATGAGCGATTCGCATTGACGAGATGCTTGGATTTACTTGCCGCAGAGGCTGCGGCTCCCGCACCGCCCGTTAACAGCGCTAATAATATCTCAAACGCCATAACACCGGTTAAACGTTGTTTATCAACGTAGGAATGCGCTTCAATATAGTCATACGGGAAGCGCGCTAATACACTGCGGGTGTCCGCATCGTCCATTAAGGCAAGTAATAGTTCAAACGCCTGTGATAATGCGCTGGTCGTTTTTTGGCTAAAGGCTAAAATGGTTTCAAGTTCTTGTTTAACAGCGTTTTTATCACCACTTGCAACGGCGTCAATCATTCTAAAACAGGCCGAATACACACTGATATTGATATCAATCCCTAGTACGACTAAATCAGCGATACCCGTTACAAGGGATTTAGCGCCTTGATACAGACCCGTTGCTCTTGCGCCGGTTTCAATCATCCATTGGGTAAAAAAGTCTTCTTGCTCAAAAATGGCATCCCCAATCGCGGCTTGCCTGCGAATTTCATCAAGCATGGAGGTAAGGTGTTGATTGAATTCTTTGCGCAATTGAATAAGGCGTTGCTCATCGGCTTGGGTGGTTGCTGACAATGTCACTTGGCTTTTACCTTGTGGTAAATTAGCCAAGGTTGCTACGCCATTCGCCAGGGTGCCGGTGTGTTCAACACCATCATTATCAATAATATGGTAGTCAACACCTTCAATGGCAGAGCCATCATCGTAGAAGTATTCAAGTTCAAGCTGAGCGAGTGCGCCTGCAGATAGCGTATTGTCACTTAAATCAAACGCGGTGATTTGGCTAATACTCGCAGGACTTGAGGCACTTGGGCTACTGGCTGTTTGCGGGCTTTCTATATCGTAATCAACTGGTCCATCAAAGGTGACAATGTTGCTGTCGAGGGTGAGTATATTGGTAGCGATGATGGTGGCGTTGCCTTGGCTATCGAGTTTAATTTCGCCGCCGGCGT
>NZ_JACJDT010000080.1:0-6904 GCF_014163675.1 Pseudoalteromonas sp. SR44-5 | reverse complement strand
GTTTCATTATTATTGGCGAGAAGGAAGAGTACTGAGCGAGTCTGTCACCTTAGCCAAAAAAGCCTTAGAAACGGGCCAGTGGCCAGCACTGGTTAAGGATATAGTCATCAACATCTATCACCAAGAAGTGGATGAGTTACCCGAAGAGTCAGTTACAAGTATTATTCAACCAGGTTACGCTGCAATTCCTGAGTTATGTTATTGCTTGCAAATATTTGACTTTGAGTCGCTGGATATTGACCTAACCTATGATGTAATACAAGCGGATATGAAAACACTAATCACTGAGCAGTTTGGGCAGGGGTTAACGGCACATCTGCAACATAGTGACGAAGGCAGAATGAGAAAAGAGATGCTCGACATCTTTATAAATAACATTAAGGTGTTTGGTTGAATAGTGACCTAAAAAGAAATGAAAAAGCCCTTAACACAAATGTGTTTAAGGGCTTTAAGTATTTACTTAAATCATATAACGCGGTTGTTTATCGTGTTAACAGCTTCTAATCGTTTAAAGCTATTTGATGCTGTTGTGATTAAGGTCCAGCTAAGAACAAAAGTCAATAAAGTCATAACCGCAAATAAATCAATAAAGTAACCAGAGCCTATCAAATTTTGTTTATATAGCATAAAACCAATAATAGGTAGCGTAATTAACCAAAGGATCTGCACTAAATTAAGCTTCAGTAATTTTAACGCATCATTGGCATTATATAATTCATTAGCGAATGTAATTTGTTTAAAGCCTAAATACAGGTAGTAACCTGCTATTGATAGTGTAATTAAGCATGCCGATAGAGTGGCTACAATTGGCTCAGCATATTCAAACAATAACCATTTAAAGAGGCTTGTAAGCACGATAGTAAGTAATAAGTTCATAGGCACTCCTAAGTAAATTTAATCGTTTCGCCATTAAAGCGAATTTCAAATGGTGGTTTATACTGAAATGATTCTCTCGGTAATATAGGCGCTACATGCCCTTTCACCGTTAGTCGCCAAGGTGCCTTGCTGGTGTTGAAAATGCGGTTGCCATCAAAAGCTACACCGGGTATTTTGTTGCTATTAGGTGCAAGAAAGCCATCGTAATTAATACCTAATATGCTTTGTGAATATTCAGCTAATTCATTGTGAAAACCACAAGGGCAGTTAGGGCTGTGTGTGTAAAACCAGTTTTGGCAATCTTGGCAGCACACTAAACCTGCGATATGTTCAAGTAAAGCGGATTTATATTCTACATAACGTGGACGTTTGCTAACATTTTGACTGTCAGTGAATACTCTTGTGAAAAGTTGTTGTAACGTTGGGGATAATGCGTCCCACATTTTAGTGCAAGTACTCGCTTTGCTGCTATGAAGTCGGTTAGGGTTGTTTTTATGAAAAATAAACTTACCTTCTTCTATCAAGCGTTTTTGCTCGTCTACATCATCATCAAAAAGAAGGGCTTCACCGTCATACGGATGTGTGCCAACTAACAATGTAAATATGTAAATAGCAAATGCAAACATATCACCTTCAGCACTTGAGAGTGTATTAGCACACCAGTTTTCGGGCGCTGTATAAAAAGGTGTACCTGAAACAAATAATGGACTACCGATAGCTTGAACATTATCCAAATCAATTAGGCGAATTTCACTTGTATTGGGATCAAACAGCACGTTATTAGTGCTGATATCACCATAAGTTAAACCTCTGCTACTAATGTTTTGAAAAGTATCTAATAGAAGCAAAGAAATATTTGCTGCGTAATCTGGTGACATTATAGCTTGTTGACTCGTTATATACCCCTCCACGCCTATAAATTTGGGCGGTAGCAAAGGCATGACGTAAGCAAAGCAACCATCTACTTCCCCATAAGCGGTAGGCCAACAGTATCTATTATCCGTTTTTAAAGCCGTATATTTATTGTTCTCTATTAAATCAATAATATTAGCTTTTAATGCACAGTCAGATAGTGTCATCATTTTAACAGCTAATGGATTACCAGAGCTGTCCTCAGCTTCAAAAACTTTACCCTGCTTACCCCTACCTTCGGCAATTTCACTAATAATATTGAGCTTATCACCATTACTTTGGATAAATATCATAATGTTTCCTCCTGTTTCTCTGTTAGCGAAACTTCACTGGGCAAGTGTTCATGCGATAGTTCTTGCTGAAGTTTAACGATGGCAATGCTTGAATCATCTTCATTATTGATTTGACTATATTCACGAGACAAACCTTCTATATTTGTTTGTAATGTTTTGCCTGAGCTAAACATTACTGTATGAACAAAGTGTTTTTTAAGGTTTTTAGCAGTGTTTAGAAAAGTGTCAAAGCCATCGGTAGCAACCAAAACCCCAGAGGATTCGTCTAAATTTATAAATTGATATTTAAGATCAGAAAGGCTTGCATTACACAAGCTGGCGGTTGGTTCATCGGTGTTGCTTCCATGGCTATTTTCAAAAAAGCTTGGGTTACCAGTTTTATCAAATATTGCTGTAATACCATCACCTACTGAAAAGAAAAAAGCATTACTATTTTCATCAATCATTACAAAGCGAAGGGTTGTTCCGTATAAAACAAATGAAAACTCTTCATCAGAGTGATTTTTATAATGGTAATCAAGCACGCTTTTTTGCCACTGATAAAGCACGGTTTTACTCAACTGCTTTAAAAGCTTTGAAGATGTAAAGCCTAATTTTACTAATGCGGGGAATATTGCCTTTGTAACTGATATGGCAATTTTTGCGCCTGCAGCACTGTATTTATGCGCTTCACTGCCATGTCCATCTGCAACAGCAATTAAAGCTCCTTTTTTTTCTGTTCCAGATATAGATATGGAGCAAAAAGAATCTTGATTGCTCATATTGTTTTCAATATGAGATTTTCCTCTATGAGTAGCGCCTGTTACTTCGTACATACAATCACCTGTGCTGGTTGTTAAATCTAACCAAAAGGTAAGCCTTCAAAGTAAATATACAAAAGCATTAGTTAAGTTACCCCCTAGGGGGTAACTTATTAAAGTAAAAGCCAAGTGGTACCTAAGGTATTAGTCTCAACTCATCAGCTTTTTAAGCGAACTAAAAAGAGCAGATTCATAGATTAGTAAAAATCTATGAAGATCTTCAAAGTGAATTTGGAAAGATTGATATTCTAATTAACTCAATAAGGTAGATACCATGATTAAAGCTAATACAGACCAACTTAATCAAGCAATGAGCCATTCAAATGCGTTTCATAAAGGTAATGAAGTCGAGGTATTTGTACGTGATAAACACTTTATATTCCTTATAGATACAAGTCACTCAATGGACGCAGATTTAGACGCTGTAAACCAAGCGATTAAAGACATTTTACCCTTATTAAAAACTTGGGAAAATGATCAGAAAGGAAACTCGCAAATATCTTTGCAAGTAATAACGTTTGGGGGAGACGTAAATTATGTTGTAGGCAGTAATGGGGTATTTGTGCCGTTAGAGCAAGTGCAGATTCCAGAACTAAGTGCCTCAGGAGGAACACCAATGTGCGAAGCTATTCAAGAATCAATATTAAGCCTTACAAGCGCATATGATGCTAGTAAAAAATACAGCAAACCTGTCGTTTTATTGTTAAGTGATGGTGAGCCAACAGATGGTGATGATTTACCAATTGATGCATTCAGCAGTTCAAAGTTAGGGCAAGGTGCATCTCGTATTGCAGTTGCTTTTAGCGACGCAGCCAATAAGCAAATTTTAGAATCGTTTCTATCGCGTGATATGAAAGAAGTTGGGCTCTTTCAAGCGAGTAACGCTACCGAGTTAGTACAACAGCTTAAAAATGCAGCATTAAGCGCAGTTGTTGGACACAATGTAAACGTGAATGCAGCCGCTGATTTAAAAGCTTAGCGAGCTATTTGCTTACATTTTGTTTAGTTATTAAATTGCACAGCAATGCACAATCGATTGCTGTGTTTTTTATTGTTAAGGTCTGGTGTGTTTATGGAACAAGTAATTTGTATTTTAAAGCAGCAAAAAGCGTTACTTGCTATGGCAGGTGAAAATGTTAGTTTTCACCGAATCGTTAACAGTGCATGGGAAAATAATATTAAACATCACACCATTCTGCGTTGGTTAAAAGATATTAGCTATAGACCAGAGTTCGCTCAATACGAGCAAGGACACTTAACCGGTGAGCAGTTAAAACTAAGATTAAACGATTGGGGACTAGATCTATTTTTTGCAAAAGAGCTTATGCTCATATGCCAACAAGTAATATTTGAGCATCAGGATTATACAGATGACAGTACTTTTACCGTTAAATACGAACCCGATTTAACTCACAATAATATTCAATTATTGCCTCTAGGGATGAGGTATTCGCAAGGTAGCTTCCGAGGTGTACCGCTTAAGTTCTCAATTCATGACTTACAAAGTATTGAACCCCGTATTTTAGGGGCAATGTATTCAAGGTGGCATATCCCTCATATCTCTAATTTAAAGCCTGTTTTACATCACTTACCCGTCAGCATTCCTACTGTTTTTTGTTGTACTGGCATATTAAAAACTAAGCTAGCAATATTTGATTTAAAACTTAACAAAATTGTCCCCGCAGGGTCATCTAAAGCTTCAATTTTACCAGTGCTTTCTTTATAAAAAGGTGTGTTAATATGATTAATCTAAAGCAAGTTCGACGTGCGATTCGATGCTTCATTAAAAGCTATCTACCAAAATATCAAGTAACACTTATTGTTGATGATAGAGAAAACCTCTCGATACATTTAAATCACCTTCGCCCTAAATTAGGTGAAAAATTAAACCAACAAAATGCAAATTTTAATAAATGGATAAGTAGTCATTATACGGGAACAACACAGCACTATATATATGGCGAGTCTAAGAAACTGCTAGCACTTGGTTTAAGCCGATACGACTTAGATAAGGTTATTGATTTGAAAGACCCAGAAAAAAAAGCAGGTAAAAACTGGGCTGATATCGCTCTTGCAGCCCACCTGTTTGATGAGTTACTGAGCGTACGAGTCACCCAGGTGTTACTAATCAGTGCAGACGGTGATTTTAGTTCAATTCCGGTGCTCCTGAGGCAACATGGAATAAGTAGTATTTTATTATCTCCTGTAGAGAACGCAAAAGTACTACAACACGCATTTTGTAAAGAGTTGTCAATGGCGCCTTTTCTACTAGAACTTGATAATGACCTAATTATCCAAAAAAATAAGAATGATGCAGACATTAAGGATGTTGTGATTTTTATACTGTTAAAGTATTTTGATGATTATCAACGCATTAATCTTGCGGAAGTAGGAAAAATTCTTATTCGTTACCTCAATACTAATAACGGAAACTGGTTTGGTTATGGATCACTAAAAAATTTGTGTAATGCGCTTGGTCCCGATTATATGGTTGAGGGTAATTACTTGGTGAAGATTGGTAACAATAATAAATTAAAAGTAGCTTAAAGCACTTAAAAGGCCATTTATAGATATGAAAAATTTAAGATCACTACTTGAGCTAGCAAACTCTTATTATCAAGCAGTCTCTTATCATCAAAAGAATGAACTGCGAAGAGCGGCCCAGCTTTATAACGATATATTAACGCTGGTGCCAAATAGCGGTCAGAAAACACTGGCTATAAAGTCAATTATTGATTTTAGTTTTTTTGAATTATTGGCGAACACTCATGCTAATCTTGGGGTTTTACGCCAGGGTAGCGACGAATTAGCAGAGGCTATAGGGCACTATCAAAAAGCTATCGTAATAAGAGAAGGGTTTCGCACTTGGTTTGATAAAAATATAGAGGAATGGCCAGTTAAACTCCAAAGTGACTTAGCCACTGCTTATATGAACCTTGGTGTTCTACTTAAGAGTACCGGCGAATTCGCAGAAGCAAAAGGGCACTACCAACACGCTATCGTAATACAAGAAGGGATTCGCACTTGGTGCGATAACAATAACCAGCAATGGCCCGTTGAATTCCAGAATGAATTAGCCAGTGTTTATACGAATCTTGCAGTTTTACTTCAGAGTATAGGCGAATTACCAGAAGCTAAAGGGCACTACCAACACGCTATCGTAATACAAGAAAGTATTCGCACTTGGTGTGATAACAATAACCAGCAATGGTCAGTTGAATTCCAAAATGTCTTAGCCATTGCTTATATGAACCTTGGCGTTTTACTTAAGAGTACCGGCGAATTAGCAGAAGCAAAAAGGCACTACCAACACTCTATCGCAATACAAGAGGGGATTCGCAACAATAACCAGCAATGGCCAGTTGTATTCCAGGATGGATTAGCCAGTGTTTATACGAATCTTGCAGTTTTACTTCAGAGTATAGGTGAATTACCAGAAGCTAATGGGCACTACCAAAAAGCAATTTGTATATATGATGATATGTTCCTCGAGGGAATAAAAAATAAACTCCCGCTAAATATTAGAGTAAATAGATTAATTGCTTGGCTTAATTATTTTTCGGTCGTTAATGTCCCAGTCACAGAGTCTTTTTTAAGCCTTACGAGCGAATCTATTGAACTACTTGAAATAGATAGAGGACAGAAAAGTCAGACAGCAAGCCTTCAATTACTCCACCGCATGGTGGCTTTTTCCTTGAAGAATAGCGAGATTAACTTAGCCCTTAAGCTTATCCACTGTGCCCAAGGTAGAGAGCTTGCTTACAAACTCGAAGCCTCACAATTAACAGGTAATGAGCCGGAAGTGGTAACGTTGTTTATTAAGCAGCGTGCGCACTACAGGGCGTTGTTAGCTGAGTTAACACAAAACCCTCATCGTGAAAATGACACCCACTTCTTAAATGAGCTCGGTAAGGCCAAAGACGCTTACAGCCAATCACGCACTGTTGTTGCTGCATTACCAGAATATGCACCACTGCTTTCCCCGTTAAACATTGAGGTCACTGATATACAAGCGACACAGGG